>JBGVHY010000093.1:0-2040 GCA_045122755.1 Acutalibacteraceae bacterium
TATTGATGAGGTTATCGATTATCAGAATCCTGAGGTTGTTGTTCTCGAAATGAGAAACTATGTAAACAACTGCGAAAACCGCGTTCAGGGAATTGAGTATACTGAAAAGGAACTGCTTGCGAAAGAGTCGTTTTTCAGAAAGCTGATTAATAATATGCCTGTTTCTTTCAATAGAGCAAAGGTTATTCACGATACTGTTACAGGCTCGCTGGAGCAGGACGATTTTGATTGGCAGTTCGAGTATATGAGTACACATTTTAATTGGAAAAATTTGAAATTACGTGATATAATCGAATATATGAAAGCACGCAGAGAGTCTGAGCTTATTGTCCGCGAAGACCCTGAAAGCACCTACAAAGGCGCTGATTACAAGTGTACAATCGGCGTTAAATCTATTCAACCTAATCAAGCAGTTGACTTCACAAATTACGAGGAACGCAGTGGGATTACGGGTGAATGGCGCGATGTGCTTATGAAAATAATAAAAAAAGCAAAGAAATGCGGAACTGAGGTTCTTTTCTTTACCAGCCCTTACCCGATTGATGCTACAAAGGCTTCTTATGAAAATTCAATGGGTGATATTCTCGAACAAGAGGGTATGAATTTCTTAAATTGCAATAAGCTTATTGATGAAATTGGCATTGATTTTTCATATGATTTTTATGATGACAAGCATACTAATGTAAACGGTATGGTTAAGGTTACTAATTATGTAGGTCAGTATTTGATAGATAAATACGACCTTAAAAAGTCTGAGCTTACAGACGAGCAGAAAAAAGATTGGGATACCGCGACTGATAAGTGGATTAAGGAAATTCGCGAGCCGGGTATTCAAAAGGTTAAGGATTATATCGAAAAACAAAAAGCTACAACTGCAGCTAATTAATAATAAGAATTAAGGTATATTATGAAAAACATTTTAAAAAAAGCGAGATTTTTGCTGAAAAGTGTTGTCTGCTTGGTACTTGTCAGCGCATTTGTTGCGGGCGGATTTTCGGTTAAAGCTTCAGCGGCGGAAAGCTTAAAACCTCAGCAGGGTATGCTATCGACTTTTTATACTGAGGATAAGGATAGCGCTGATGTTGTGTTTATCGGTTCAAGCGCTGTTTACAGATTTATTTCACCTGCGCAGATGTATGCTAAATACGGGATAACCTCACTTAATTACGCATCAGCAGGTCTTGATATTCATACAACCGCAGGCATAATCCGCGAGGTTGTAAATTACCAGCACCCGAAATTAATAGTTATCGAGATGAGAAATTATATCAACAACTGCGATAATTATATGGAGGGTACGGGCTATACCGCAAGACAACTGCGCAATAAAGAGAATTTTTTAAAGCAATTCGTTGCCAATATGCCGGCTTCTGCAAACCGAACAAAGGTAATCAGTGATACTGTTACTCCGCTTTTCGGTTATGATGCGACAAAATGGGAGCTTGAAAATTTCTATCCGAAATATAAAACTGAAAACAAAACTGCTGAGCAGTTACAGAAATTAATCACAAAGAATTATAAATCAAAAAAATATACCTATACAAAGGTTTCGAGTTATAAAGGTGACAGATACAAAGGTACTGTCGGTTCAACCGGCATTACACCTGTAAAGGCCAAGAACTATGCAAAGTATAAAAAGACAAAAAATATAACCGGTGAGTGGTTGCAGGTGCTTAATGATATAATCGGAGAGTCAAAGGCTTGCGGTACTAAGGTTTTATTTATGTCTACACCGCATCCGACCGATAAAAAAAGCATTGCTTACGAAAATAAAATGGGACAGATACTTAAAGCAAACGGCTTTAAATATCTTAATTGCAATAAATACTACAAAAAAATAGGACTTGATTTTTCCTGTGATTATTATGATGAAAAACATACCAACATAAGTGGTATGGTGAAGGTTACTAATTTTGTAGGAAAATATATAAAGAATAATTATAAGTTGAAAAAATCAAAGCTTACATCTTCGCAGAAGTCTGAATGGAAACAGGCTTCCAAGTTGTGGATTGATGAAGTTCGTACACCGATGCAGAGCAA
>JBGVHY010000094.1:0-3661 GCA_045122755.1 Acutalibacteraceae bacterium
CAGAATACTATTATAAAGCGCAGTTTGACAGAAACAGCGTGGAATACGAGCGGTTTTTAACTCATTTAAAATATCTTGCTCAAAGATTGTTTCAGAATAAACCGCTTAGCTCAGCTTTTTCAGACGATGATGTTTTTGTTGCAATGGTTAAAAAGACTTGCAATGTTCATTATAAATGTGCTTTGTGTATCCAAGAATATATAGAGAAAACTTATTATAAAAACATCAATAACGATGAGCTGATAACGCTGACAATTCATTTAAAAAAGCTCAGCAAAATGTAAAAATTGTACTTAAACGGGGCAAATACAGGAATAATAGACTAAGGTACCGCGTCTTTTAACTGTAAATGTACCGTAAAAATAATAGGAGGAATCACTATGAAAGACAAAATCTTTGGGGTTTTGCAGAGAGTAGGACGTTCATTTATGCTCCCGATTGCTCTGCTTCCCGTAGCAGGTTTGTTGCTGGGTATCGGCAGTTCGTTTACTAACCCAACAACTCTGGAAACATATCACCTTACCGAGATTATCAGAGAGGGCGGTTTGCTTTATACAATTTTAAATATTATGAGCAAAACCGGCAGCGTAGTTTTCGATAATCTCGCATTACTCTTCGCAATGGGTGTTGCGATTGGCATGGCTAAAAAGGAAAAAGAGGTTGCTGCTCTTTCAGGCGCAATCAGCTATCTCATTATGAACACCGCTATCAGCACATTGATTGAGGCAAAAGGCGGCATTGAGGCAATGGGCGCAAACACAACCACTACCACACTGGGTATCACGACGCTTCAAATGGGTGTTTTCGGCGGTATCATAGTGGGCTTAGGTGTTGCCGCACTTCATAACAAGTTCTATAAGATTCAACTTCCTCAAGTGCTTTCGTTCTTCGGCGGAACAAGATTTGTACCGATTATCTCAAGTATCGTATATCTTATCGTCGGTGTTGGAATGTTCTATATCTGGCCTATCGTTCAGTATGGAATTGCTCAGTTAGGTCAGCTTGTACTTGCATCAGGCTATGCAGGAACATGGATTTACGGTGTTATTGAAAGAGCACTTATCCCGTTCGGTCTTCACCACGTTTTCTATATGCCATTCTGGCAGACAGAGCTTGGCGGCGCAATGATTATCGACGGTATCACAGTTCAGGGTGCTCAGAACATCTTCTTTGCAGAGCTTGCTTCTAAAGCAACAGAGCATTTCTCAGTATCTGCAACAAGATTTATGTCAGGTAAATTCCCGCTTATGATTTTCGGACTTCCGGGTGCTGCACTTGCTATGTACAAAACAGCCCGTCCTGAAAAGAGAAAAGTTGTCGGCGGTTTGCTTCTTTCAGCAGCATTAACCGCAATGCTTACAGGTATCACAGAGCCACTCGAATTCACATTCTTATTCGTTGCTCCTGCTATGTATGTTGTTCATTGCGTATTCGCAGGTCTTGCTTATATGCTTATGCATATCTTTAACGTTGGCGTTGGTATGACTTTCTCAGGCGGTCTTATCGACCTTACCTTGTTCGGTGTTTTACAGGGTAATGAGAAAACAAACTGGATTTGGGTTGTAATTGTCGGTATCGTTTACTTCGTCCTTTATTACTTCATTTTCTCATTTATGATTAAGAAGTTTAATTACAAAACTCCTGGTAGAGAAGCTGACGATGAAGAAACCAAGCTTTACACCCGTAAAGATGTTGAGGCAAGAAAAAATGCTGACGGCGAAGCAATCGAATCAGGATTTGACAGAGTAAGCGCTTTGATTTTAAAGGGCTTAGGCGGCGTTGAAAATATTTCTGATATCGACTGCTGTGCTACAAGACTCAGAATTACCGTTGTAAACTCAGAGCTTGTTAACGACGCTCTTCTTAAAGAAAGCGGTGCTTCAGGCGTTATTCACAAAGGAAACGGAATCCAGGTTATCTACGGACCTCAGGTTTCTGTAGTAAAATCAAATCTTGAAGATTTCCTTGATACTCCTCTTGCAAGCAAAGTAGACGAGTTACTCGGAGCAGGCACATCATCGGATGAAAAAGCAGAAGAAAAAGAAGAAAAAGCTGAGAGCAAAGGCGAAACACTTTTCGCTCACTTAAAAGGTAAAATCATTCCGCTTGAAGAAGTTGAGGATGAGGCATTTTCTTCAAAAGTTCTTGGCGACGGTATTGCTGTTGAGCCTACAGAAGGCAAGCTTTATGCGCCTTGCGACGGCAAAGTTGATATGGTTTTTGATACAAAACACGCTATCAATCTTGTTTCGGACTCAGGCTGTGAAATCTTGCTTCATATAGGTATTGATACAGTTAAATTAGAAGGAAAATTCTTTGAAGCTCACGTTGCAGACGGCGATAAGGTTAAAAAAGGCGATTTGTTAATTTCCTTTGATGTAGACGGCATTAAAGATGCAGGATACAAAACAACCACCCCTATGATTATCTGTAATTCTGATGATTATAATTCGGTTGAAGCAATAGCTTCAGGCGAAACCGCATCGGGCGAAAAGATTATTGAAATTAAATAAGGAGCGAAAAAAATGAAAACTTTTGAATATACAATTAAAGACGAATTGGGAATCCACGCAAGACCTGCCGGCTTGCTTGCTAAAACCGCAAAAAACTATGAAAGCGAAATCACCATTACAAAAGGTGAAAAATCAGTAGTTTGCACAAAGCTTATGGCTCTTATGGGTCTTGGCGTAAAATGCGGCGATACTATCACCGTTACAGTTAATGGTGCAGATGAAGATGCAGCAGAGGCAGGAATCAAAGAATTCCTCGAAGCTAACCTTTAATGAGGTAACAACTATGATGAAGTTCACCGGAAAAGGCGTTTACGGCGCAGTTGCCGTAGGAAAAATTTCTGTTTTCGAGCGTCAAGGTATCAAGGTAAAACGTGTTGAAATCAGAGATGTGGAGTTGGAAATCGAACGTCTTGAAAAAGCAAAAGCAACTGCTATAGAGCAGCTCGGCGAGATTTACGAAAAGGCTTTAAAAGAAGTCGGCGAAGCAAACGCACAGATTTTTGAAATTCACATGATGATGATCGAAGATGAAGATTATAACGATGCAATCACCGAAATTATCCGTTCCCGCAAGCTCAACGCCGAGTTTGCGGTTGCGGTAACTTCAAAGAATTTTGCAGAGATGTTTTCTTCTATGGACGACAGCTATATGCAAGCAAGAGCGGCCGATGTTAAGGATATTTCAAACCGTATCATTGATTGCCTTATGGATAATCACAGCAGTAATACTGCTTCTGATGAAAAGGTAATTATCTGTGCTGATGACCTCGCGCCGAGCGAAACCGTATCGCTTGATAAAGAAAAAATTCTTGCATTTGTAACAGCGAACGGCTCTTCAAATTCTCATACTGCCATTCTTGCAAGAAATATGAATATCCCTGCTATTATCGGTTTAGGCGAGGAGTTTTTAGCTCAAATTAAAAACGGCACTATGGCAATTGCCGACGGTTTTACAGGAGAATTTATTATTGACCCTGACGAGGAAACTCTCGCAGAGTATCAGAGAAAGCAACAGGAAGAGATAGAGAAGAAAAAACTGTTGCAGGAACTCAACGGCAAAGAAAATGTAACACTCGACGGTACCAAAATCAACATTTTCGCCAATATCGGCAGCGCCGATAACATAGGAGCGGTTCTTCTTAACGATG
>JBGVHY010000095.1:0-9873 GCA_045122755.1 Acutalibacteraceae bacterium
AATATGCAATAAATAAATCATATAGTTACTTTCATGTGGTATCACATGTGAAATTTATTCTTTCGCAATTATATTTTGAATGTAACAAGCATTTTAATGATGGATTGGCGATAAGTGATAATATAAGTGTGAATGTAATGCACTATATTACAAACCATTTTGCAGAGCCACTTACACTCTCGTTTTTAGAAGAAAAGTTTGATATTTCGGCTTCAACAATAAATAAGATTGTTAAAAATATGTCTTCTTTTACATTTTTAGAATATATAACAGGATTAAGACTTAAAAAAGCAGAAGAATTATTAGCCACCTCGAATCTTTCTGCCGAAAAAATCGCTTTTATATCAGGGTTTAATCATTATTCAACATTTTATAGGGCTTATAAGAAAAAATATGGTATAACCCCAAAAGATGATTTGAAATATTTTAAAGAACACAAAGAATTTTATAGAAAACCCTAAAACTTGACAAAATCAGAATACATGAGTACATTTTCACCACATCAATAAGATTTTGGTAAGACACTATACATTAAAAAACACCTGATTTTTCAGGTGCTTTTTTCATATATATTTAATATAATTTCAAAGTTTTTAAAATTTTACTTTCATAACATTCGATGACAGCTTAGACTGGAAAGATTACACCGCAGACAAGATTAGCGAACGTGTACTTTCAAAGGTCGGCCCGGGGTCAATTTGCCTGTTCCACAATGCCGCTAAACATACTCCTGAGGCGTTGCCGACTATAATCGAAACGCTACTTTCCGACGGGTACAAAATCCTGCCCGTGTCAAAACTAATTATGACTAACAATTTTACAATCGACCACGCCGGCAGGCAGATACCACTCGAAAACACACAAGCAAAAAGCCAACTCTCGAAATGAGAGTTGGCTTTTTAAGAAGAACTTTTATGAAGAAAAATTATTAGCTATTTTTTACCATTTATCGTTCTTGTATGGGTCATACTTAATTGTAGGATCGATAGGGTTAACTGTTGTTCCTTCTTCAAAAGAAGCTGCAATAATATCAAGAGATTCGTATTTTTCAAATTCTAAACTAATTTTTTCAAATTTCATTTTAAAATACCTCCCTTATTTATTCTCGAAAAGAGTTTCTTGCTCTTTAACAAAGTCAAGCATTTTTGGCAAACTATCATACACATTTAAGACTGTGTCATCTTCACAAGTAACAGAAACAGTATCACCGATTCTACAATGTGTATTACCACCATAAGTGATAAGAGTAGCGTTGCCGTTTTCGCTTCTGTTAATTGCATCTGTGAGTCTCTTAGAATAAACATATGAAACTGCAGCATCACCTGTAGCGTGAACAGTAAGAAGTGGTACAGGATAATCAACAGAAATGCTATCATACATTTCAGCTATTCTTGTTTCATCAGTTGCAGTTAAGAAGTCTTCATAACCAGGTTTAAACTGTTTGTTTTCATAATCATAGCAAGAAATATATTTCCAAATATGATTGTTAGGAACTATTTTCTTTTCAAAGTTGTTTATGAATAATTGTCTTTCATCATCAGAAATACTATCCATTGATTTTGAATAAGGGAATGTTTGAGGTGTATATTTTACTCCGTTTTCATCTTCAAAACCTGTGAAATCGAAGTTGAAATTCCAGTGAACAAGATGAACACCTGAATCTGTCCATGAATCACAGTAAAGTTGACGATAGAACGATGTTATTGGGCTTTCATTGATTTGTGCTATAACAGGAACTTCGCCTGAGCAAACAAGGTTTTGTGCTGCCATACCGCCCATTGATGAACCCTTAACAAATACACCATCTTTTTTGATGTTGTAATTATCAACAACATAATTATACGCTTTAATATTAGCTGTTGTAGCATCAGGACAACCCATATTAGCATAACCAGCAGCATTTGCAACCAATATTGCATAACCATTATGAGCAAAATAATCAAACCATACTCGATTATTTCTTAAATTATCAAGAGTTTCTGAATAACCATGACAATACATTACAAGTCTTGTTGCTTCGCCATGTTCAGAGTAACTTGGTGGCAAAATCAAGAAAGCAGGGTCTTCTAACATATAACCAGATTGGTTTTGTGTTTTAAATGCACTTGTTTTAAAGTCGACATAGGTAATTTCGCCTAATTGGTCTTTTTTTGCCCACTCATCAACAAGAGCTTTCTTTTCTTCATCTAATTCTGCATAACCGCCGTTTTCAGCTGCTTTATAAACAGATGCTACACGCGCAAGACTACGAACTGTTGTGGTTTTAGCATAATATGTTAAACCATCAATTACAATATAGGCACGAGCGATAAAGTCTCTATTTAAGTTTTCATCTTTAACTTTTACAATAGAACCAACTATTTGGTTGTTTTTCCAAAGTTCGTGTGTTTTATGGTCATATGTTACTTTAATGTGGTCATCTTCCATTGTGAAAGTACCTTCAACAACATCTTTTGGAGCGATAATGATACCCATTTCAGCAACTGTCTCTAAGTCGAGATTTGCATTAACTGTAGCATAGAATCTCATACCATTAACTTCATTAAGACGAATTGAAGCGCCGTCAACTGTTGAAATAAGGTCTGTTGTTTCATTCTTGAATTCTGCACCATAAACTTCAAACTCATAGAAAGAGTTGCCATAAGAAGTTTCTCTCGTTACACCTTGGAAGCAAACATATCTTGCAGCGTTTTCTTCTGCAAAATTAAGTTCTTGCAAACCTTTTTTTGTAGCACCGCCAGTGTAAATAGTAGTCCAATATGTTTCATCTTTTTGATTATTTGTTAAGTTTTTAGAAGAAACATCTGCCCAAGCAGCTTCATCAGTTGCAACTTGGATTTTATACTCTTTTGAATAAGCGCCTTCCCAATAGATTTTGATACTGTTTACATCATAAACATCGCCTAAATCAACAACCCACCAAGCATTGTCAACATAAGCACTTGCCCATCTGTTATTAGCATCTTCAGTATTTTTACCGTCAACTGCATTTGAAGCAAGATGACTACTATTTTCAAGAGCAGAAGAAACTGTATTTTTACCTAAAGCAAGGTTTGAAGAAGGTACACTTGGAACTGTTGTAGTTGTTGTAGTTGTTGTGGTTGAAGAAGTTTCTTCTTCAGATGGTTCTTCAGGTTCAACTGATGGAACAGTTGTAACTTCAGGTGCTTCGCCATCATAAATAAACTGGAAATCATCAACATAATAAGTTCTACCTTCTTGACCAGCATCTTCAAAAACAATATGAATTGCTGTCATTGTTCCAAGTTTTGATGTATCAAGAACTCTTGTTGTATCGCTATTTTCGTTACTTGCCGGATTAAGTCTGTTATGTCCAGCAGTAAATCCTGCTACAGGGTCAAGTTTTGTTGTGTCCCATTTGATTTCATAATAAGCGCCTTCGTCAGTAAGCTTGCCTAATTGGTTAGCGCCACACCAACCATCAGCAGATACATAAGTATGATTACCGTTGGCATCTGTAAATCTAAAACCTGCTGTCAAAGAGTTTACTGCTGCACCTGTTGATGTGTTAGAAGCAGCCCAGAATTTAAAACCGATACTGTTTTGTGCCAAAGCACCTAAATTACTATTAGCGTAGTTAACGCCCATATCGTCCCAAACGCCCGTTCTCTTGATTTCAAGAACCTTTGAGCCGCCCGAAAGGGTGCTGTCAATAATCGAGATATTATTGTTGTTTGAATTTGACACTACATACTTGTCAATGTCACCCCGTGTACCTGTTTTTCCAGTTATAATGGTGTCTGCAAACGTATCAGCATCAAAAACGATTGCAGTAGTTGTTTCAGCAGATGATGAAACACTACTTACTGTTACCATTGCAAAAATCATAACAACTGCGAGTGCGATAGATAAAATCTTTTTCATTTTGTTTGGTCTCCTTTTTATGAATTTTTCAAAAAAGTGTATAATAGATTTACACATTTTATATTTTAAGGCATTTATCATTGAAAGTCTATTGCAAAATCCGACCGTTTCTATTGACTTTTCTGCTTGATAATATATAATAAAAGCAGAGGTGAGTTTATGAATAAAAGTTATCTTACAGACTGTATTGCAAACTTTTTCAAAGAAGAACTTAAATTTCAATTTTTTTCAACGATAAGTAAAAAAAGAGAAGCGGCATTTTATAAATTGTACGAAACAGACTATTTTCTATTATATGTTCAAAACGGAAATTTCAAAGTTGTAAGTGATGGTAAAAGCGTTGAACTTAACAACGGAGATGTTTTTTTATGTAGGCCTTATGAAAAATTTGATTTAATTGTGCTTAAAGAGAATGAAGAAATGCAGTTTGCAACCATAAGTTTTCATCCTTCATTATTAGAATCTTGTGACAAGGAAAGCAAGATTTACAGGGCATTCAAAAAACAAGAAAGAAACAAGCTTTGCGTTTACAGCCACGAAGAATTAACTGAAGTTGATTTTTTAATTAAAAGAGCGTATAAAGATATCTTGAAATCCAAACACACAGAAATATTTAAGTCGATTATTGTTTTAATTCTATCTGAACTTTGCGAAGTTTACGATAAAATCCATCAACATCTTCCTGCAAAATTTTCTAATGAATATGATTTGAAAATATTTAAATACATAACATCACGAACATTAACAAAAATCAAAATCGCCGATGTTATGGAAGAATTTTTTGTATCAGAAAAGTATGTTAATAAGGTTTGCAAAAAATTTTATAATACAAAATTTTGTGAAATGCTAAAACGAGAAAGAATGTGGGCTGCAAGAGGATTTTTGATGTACAAAAAAACAAATGAATTGCACAAAATCGCAGAATTGTGCGGTTATAATGATTATTCAGCATTTTATAAAAATTATAAAAAATACTTCGGAATAAGCCCAAAAGACGATTTGATGTTTTATCAAAAAAACAAATATTTTTATCAAAAAAATCTTGATAACAAATAGGAAACTAAAACATTTTTAAACTTTACTTTCATAACATTCGTTGACAGCTTAGACTGGAAAGATTACACCGCAGACAAGATTAGCGAACGTGTACTTTCAAAGGTCGGCCCGGGGTCAATTTGCCTGTTCCACAATGCCGCTAAACATACTCCTGAGGCGTTGCCGACTATACTTGAAAAGTTACTGGCTGACGGATACAAAACCGTGCCGATTTCGCAGATGATTATGACCAATAACTATACCATTAACCACGAGGGCAGACAGATTGCGAATACAACAACAGCAGCAGTTAGCACAACTAATGAGCTTACTACTACCAAGACAACTAAAAAGAGTTGAGGTAAAACCTCAACTCTTTTTGGTTTTAATTAAACTGTTTTAGTTATTGCAAGCTTTTTTGCTTTTGTCCACTTACTATAAGCGACATTTTTACCTTTCTTAACAACCGCGCGGACTTTCACTTTATAAGTGCCATTTCCGAGTGTGCTTAAGAACTTTGTAGCCGCTTTCTTAGCCTTAAAGCTCTTTGTAACAGTTGTTCCCTTGTAGGTATAGCTTACTTGGAAGCCTGTTGCACCCTTAACCTTTTTGTAATCAATCTTCAATTTGCCGTTTTTAATAGATACAGTAACCTTCGGATTTTTAAGTTTAAGCTTAGCTGTTTTCTCGGTGACAGTCTGTTTACATACAGAGCAGTTAAGAGTCTTCTCGCCTGCTTTAAAATATGTTGCTTTCTTAGTTACCTTCCATACACCTTTATGACCAGTTGCCGGGATAGTTTTCTGTGCAACGATTACCTTGTTACAAACCGAGCAATGTGAACCGGCTGTCTTGCCGGCGGTTGTACAAGTTGCAGCAACTGCGTTATCTTTAACCTCGATATGACCTGTCGGCGCGATTTCTTCGGTATATGTATCACCGCAAGCGCAAGTGTATCTTTTAAGACCTTTTTCGGTACAGGTTGCAGCTTTTACAACAGTTTCAGCATATTTATGAACGTGAACTTCTTCAATTTTTGTAGTCGAGAAGCCGTAGAAACACTCCGATTCATCTGTTTCAAGAATGATATATGCTGTATCGCCTTCAACCGTAATTGTCTGACCTGCTAATTCATCACCTGTATAATAGTTTTCAACTTCACCTGTGCTGTCACAGATAGTAATCCAATCATACCAATCCTCAACATAGGTATAGGTTGAGAATGTAATCGAGATACCGCTTGCACCCGGTTTTGTGATAGTATATGTTTCATACATATCATTGCTATAATCATGAGGCGATTCAACGCAGTCAGCTGTTGTAATACCGCATTCGGTACAGCTGCCGTCTACAAATTCATGAGTTATATATTCTTCACTGTATTCACAGGTTTCAAACTCTTCTCCGCAGATAGCACATTCGTAATTTTTACTTGCTGAACCAAGACAACTCTGCTTGGTTTCGCCGATTAGCTTGCCTATTGTATGACCATATAAATCACCGCTGAAATATTCATCCTCATATTCAACGCCGCATTTTACACACTTGTAAACATTGTAGCCATCTTCGGTACAAGTCGGCAGAACGGTTTTTACAAATTCGCCCTGCTCATGCCACCAAACATCACTGTCGATATAGTTTGTTTCAAATTCCACGCCGCAAAGCGAGCATTTGAATACATCGTAACCCATTTCGCCGCAAGGCGGTTCAACTGTTTTTATAAATTCGCCTTTCACATGGTCGGCGTAAACATAATTATCTTTAAATTCTTCTTTACATTTTGTGCACTTATAAATGTCATAGCCGTCTGTAGTACAGGTAGGTTTTACTGTTCTTACATAATTACTCATACCATGACCGTAAGCTTCTACAAAGCTGTCGCGAAATTCTTCATCGCAACGCGAGCATTTGTAAACTACATAACCGTCCTCCTCGCAAGTAGGAGCAACTCTTTCTACAAATTCGCCGCGTGAATGAGCACCGCGCGCGTAAACAAAATCATCTTTAAAGGTTTCACCGCAATCATCACATTTATATACGCTGTAACCGTCTTCAACGCAATTTCCTTCTACAGTTTTAACCAATTCGCCTTTTGTATGCTCTTTGAACTCGTCCCAGATAGGCTCTTTATAGGTTTCTTTACAGTCTGAGCATTTATAAACCTCGTAAGCGTAATCATTACAAACCGCATCGATTGTTTTAATAAGCACCTGCTCGCCGTCACAGTAAGTATAATCATCAGTCATATACATTCCGCAGGTTTTACACTCATAAACAGTAAATCCTTCCTGTGAACAGGTTGGCTCTATTACTTTGACTTTTTCGCCTTTTTCATGGTCAAAAGGAGTTTCCCAAAATTCCTCTGACTGACCGCAGATTGTACAGCGAATCTCATATTTACCATAAACTGTACAGGTTGTATCAATTATATTGCTTTTTTCAATAACTGTATCAGCCACACCGCAATGCCATTTTGTGATATTAAGATAATAGTCACCGCATTTGATGTTAGATTTTTCTTCTTCTGTTCCCTCATAAAGCACGTGGTCAACATAGCTTGTTACGCAGTCGTGGATTCTGACAATGCTCTTCGGCAGATAGATATAATCAAGATAATATGCATAGGTAAAAGCGCCGTCAGCAATTACTGTTGTGCCGTCTTTTACGCGAAGATTAGGCTCTTCAAACAAAATTTATTCATAATCATCATAATAAAAATCATCATCGAAAATTATTTCAAAATCCTCATCAAAATAATCTTCGTCCTCATAATCTTCTTCATCTTCAGTTTCATAATAAGTTGTATAATATGTACTCAAAAGATAATTATCAAGATAAAGAACGCCGTCTTCCCAGTTATCTAAATCGTAGTAAAAAGCTGTATGAGTAAATACATCACATCCGAAAATATCTACATTTTCACCAATTGTGATATCTTCAAGATAGAATGACATATTGAACGCATAACTACCGATGGTTGTAACAGTATCAGGAATTACAACGCTAGTAAGTTCAGAAGCCACAAAAGCCTCACCGCCGATGCCTGTAACTGTATAACCGTCCAATTTCTCAGGAATCACAAGGTCATATTCATCGCCGACATAGCCCATAATCTGAACACTGTCCTCACCGACGATTCTATAATAAAAATCATCAGCAAATTCGCATCCTGCATACGGATCAGTATCAGTATCGGTTGCTATTTCAAGCTCGCTGTCTTCAAGATACTTTACAGATGTAACAGGTGTATCAGCTGATACCGATACGCAGGCAAGCTGCGACATAAGCATTACAACCGCAAGTAAAATTGATAACAATTTGATTTTACTGTTCATAAAATTACCTCTTTTCCATAATTCTTATTATATAATCAATTGCGATTCTCCGACACAATTGAAAATTACTCATTTAATGACTTTTTCGCCTCAAAACATAACATTCCGAGCAGAACCCAGAACAAAGGCGAGATAAGCACGATGCTGAAAGTGAAAAAAGCCTGTATGCAGTAGCTTAATACCGCGAAGCCGAGAACTAGAATTTTCGGATTTTTAAACAAATTTTTCGCGCTCTTGACAACAATCCAGCCGATAAATCCCAGATATGAAACGAAGCCGAAAATACCGCAGTTATATAAAACCTGAAGATACTCATTATGAGCGAAGTCGTAAGTTGCACTGCCGAATTGCGGTGCGGCTTCCTTGATAAACTCAGTAAAGCCTATTCTGTAAGTGCCGCTGCCGAAGCCGATGAAAAATCTTTCCTTTATAAGCTGTAAAGTATATTTCCATAAGCCGTAGCGGTTAGAACCGTAAGAATCCTTACCGTTTCCATTCAAAATCTGCGAGAGCTGATATAAAAATCCTTTTTCAAAGCCGTCATAGGTTTTTAAGAAAATAACTCCCGCTACAAGTGCAATAACCTCGATTAAGATAATAGCAATTCCGCAGATTTTCATATACTTTTCATTTAAAAACTTTGCAATTACGAATCTTAAAGCAATGATTACAGCCGAAACCACGATAAGAGCAAAAAACATCTTACTAAAATCAGGCTCAAATGCTACCTCTTTGTCTGAGTCATCGGTTGCAAATCCAAGAGCACCTGATAGCGCAAATGCGGCGATTGTAACTGCGAGCACATCAAGAGCTTTTACAAAATAATTCTTTTTAAATGCCAATACAGGCACCGCAACAGCGAGAAGAAGCACAACAGTAAGCTTACCCGAATCAACATTAATCTCATAAAGATACACGACTGAGAGGAGATAGGTAACAAGCCATGCCGCTTTTAGTACCGACTTGCTTTCAAGCGCAATATAGGCAAACCCCAACAACGCAAAGACAATACAAAGATAAGTTGACATTATATCAATATTTCCGAGTGTCGAAACGAATGCCGAGCCGTTTGTATAAAAGTTTCCGCTTGGATAAAACTCGAACGGATTAAGACCAAAAAGCTGTAAAAATCCGAGCAAAACCATCAAAAACGTTGTTATTGCAACGGTATTGATATGGATTTTTGAAAAGGTTCCTTCAAAACTGAAAAACAGAAATAACAGTGCGAACATCAGAACCGTCAAAAGTCCGTCATATCTTCCGCTACCGAAAATCAAAACTGAGGTTTTATTACTGTTGACATAACTGCTGTAAGGCGAAAACAGTGCCGCAATCATGCAGAAGAACAGGTAAGCCGACAGGAATATGTAAGGAAGTGGATATCGCTTTGGCCTTAGACGGTTGTTATCGGTCGTGAGAGCAACACCGCCCTTTTCAAAGATGTAATAAGCAGAAAATATAACTCCCAGAACTGCAAAAGTATTATATTTTACCGCCGTAATATTTGTATAATCGGTAAAAACAAACAGTACAAAAAACGAAAAAATCAACACTGAAAATATCAGCGTGACAGTATTTATTCTCTTATTTGTTTTTTGAAGTTTTTTATCTATCTTTT
>JBGVHY010000096.1:0-13132 GCA_045122755.1 Acutalibacteraceae bacterium
CGGCAAGTGCGTTTGCACCTGTAAATCTGCCGACTATAATCATATCAGCCGCATTGAAAAGTAGTTGTAAAATACCCGTCAGCATAAGCGGAAGAGCGTATTGAAGCATTTTAAAAAACAATGTTCCGTTGCACATATCTATTTCATAAGATTTTTTAGTGGTAATCATTTTCTGTATTCCTCTTTTCCAAAAATAATTATACCCCCTTTTCCTTTAAAATCAATAGGAAAAGAGGGTATAAATTTAAAATTTTTTCTCTTTTGTTGTTGGGTTATCAAGAATTTCTCCGTCTTTAGAAAAACGTGAGCCGTGGCAAGGACATTCCCACACTTTTTCCTGCCTGTTCCATTTAAGCGCGCAACCCATATGAGAACAGCGCGGTGCGGTCGGAGTCAGCAAATTAATAACCGCATTACAAGCGTTGCAGAGCAACTGCAACGTAAAAATACATCTTTGCGGATTGAATATCTGCGCTAAATCATTTTGCTTACCCGTAACCATATCGCAAAGTATTTCCGCGGCAACATAAGCGTTAGTCATACCCCAGGTGTTAAATCCCGTTGCGACAAAATAGTTGTCCTTAAAATAAGTGTATCTGCCGATGTAGGGCAGATTATCAACCGTCATACAGTCTTGTGCTGCGAATTTAAAGGCGATTTCGGCTTTCGGGTAGTAAAGGGAAGCAAGACGGATAAGCTCGTCAAATCCGCCGTTTTTCTTGCCTGTTTTTCCGCCACCACCCGCTAAAAGCAGGTACTTGCCGTAGCTTCTCAGCGACAGTCCCTTATCACATTCGTCGACGTACATTCCGCTAAGCGGCAACGCATTTTTCAGCGCAAGCACATACGAACGGTGCTGATGCATTTTGAAAAAGAAGAGCCCAAATCTATCAATGAAAGGGAAGTGAGTTGCAAAAATAACCTTTTTGAATGTAACCGTTCCGCTGTCGGTGAATGCTGCGTTGCCTTTCACTTTGCGCACAAAGGAATTTTCGTAAATATTTAAATCCTTTGCTACCGATGAAAGAAATTTTAAAGGATTAAACTGAGCTTGGTTTTTGTATTTGATTGCGCCTTTAGTTACAAAGGGAAGCTCAGCCGCTTCGCAGACCTCGGCTTCAACACCTAAGACGCGCAGAGCTTCAAACTCCTTGTGGATTTTTTTGTAGTCGGTTTTTGAGTAGACGTACATATCTTTTGTTTCAAAATCGCAAGGATGCTGCTTGCTGAGTAGCTTATATCGCTCGATTGCGCGCTTGTTTGCGATATAATACTTTTTGGCAGTATCCTTGCCGTATTTTTTTAAGATTTTTTGATATACAAGCCCGTGTCCTACCGTTATTTTTGCGGTCGTGTTGCCTGTATTGCCGTTTAAAATGCGTCCCTTTTCGAGTAGAACGTAATCTACACCTTCTTCGCTTAAAGCACTCGCACAGAGAATACCTGCAATTCCGCCGCCTATAATTAAAACATCCGCAGTAATATCACCATCGAGGGTTTTATACTGCGGAATGTTCTCTTGTTGCCATACAGATTTCAATGAAAACACCTCTTGTAACTAGGGTTTCACGAAATGCCGTAAATTATTTATTTTTCGATTATAATTGTTGTGATTGATTTCGGCTGTACCGCGATTTTTGCAGCATAATTTTCAAATCTGAGCAGACAGTTTTGCTCTTTTTCGTGATTGCTTACGATAACTGCAACTGTGCTGCCGTCAGGATTTTTAAATGCACAAATGCTTATTTTATCCGACCATGTTGAAGTGCCGAGTCTTACAGCGCCCTGTTTCAAATAAGCGCTGAAATGCTTTATTGCGTAATAATGCGGCATAATTGTAAGCTTGTCGTCAGCGGTGTTGTAATGAATAACCGCTTTACATCCTGAACCTCTAGCGTGATACGGCCCGCCTTTTTCATCAAGCACCATATTCCAGTCGCAGGACGCATTCATAAAGCTGTTGAAATTACCGCTTATATCGTATGCATATCGCAGTGCATTTTCCCAGTCAGGCTGAACACCGCCGAAGCAAAATTCGCTTGCCGCTAAAAACAAATCAGGCGACGTTTCGTGAGCAAATCGCAGATTGTCAAAATGGTCGCCCGAGTACCAATGAAAAGCAATGCCGTCAATGTAATCCTTAGCGCCGTCAGTGGTTTCAACCGCCTTTGCGCAATCATACAAATGCTCCTTGTTGTGGTCCCAGATAAAAATCTTAACATCACTCAAGTCCGCTTTTTCGAGCGTCGGTTTTAAGTAATCACGCACGAACAAAATCTGCTCTTCAATTGTATAATTACAGGATTCCCAGGTCTGCGGCGCCATCGGCTCGTTTTGAACCGTAATACCACTTATTTTAACTCCGCGGTCTTGGTATTCTTTAATAAATTTAACGTAATATTCCGCCCAAACAGGGTAATACTCTTTTAAAAGCTTACCGCCCTCGTACATACTGCCGTTATCCTTCATCCAAGCCGGCGGACTCCAAGGCGAAGCAAATAAAAACATTTCGCCTGACTCTGTCAGAGCTGATTTTATCATCGGAATAATATTTTTCTCGTCATGGGCTATGTCAAAGCTCTCAAGCGTTTCGTCATTTTCGTCAGTATAAGTGTATTCTTTTTCGGAAAAGTCGCAGGAATTTATAGTGCATCGGCAAAAATTATAGCCAAGCCCTTTTTCCTTATTAAACATAAGATTTATAAATTCTTCTTTTGTTTTATCGCTCATTTTTCCGAAATTTTCAGCGGAAGAAGAAGTAAAAGCACCGCCAAACCCGTAAAATTCTTGGAATTTAAGGTCAGAATAAATATTGAGAACCTTCCATTCCGCATTCGGATTATATTCAAATTCCAAAGGCTTTTTCTCTTCAAGCCTTTTATTTTCATCACTAAAAAACATCTTAGTTTTCATTATATCACCCCTGTTTGCCATCACTATAACACAGCAAGCAAGAATATTCAAGAATTTTTTAAAAAAATTCTTTATCACTATTGAAGATTAAATAAAATTAGTGTATAATATACAGGAAATTTATAAAATGGGGACTATGGTTTTTTCATTAAAAGGGACTATTCAAAATTTTAAATTTATGAGAGGACTTGGTTCTAAAATGGCAAAATATATCTTTGTAACAGGCGGCGTTGTTTCAGGTCTTGGTAAAGGCATCACCGCTGCATCACTCGGCAGACTTTTAAAGGCAAGGGGAATAAAGGTTGCAGCTCAGAAGCTCGACCCTTATATCAACGTTGATCCGGGTACTATGAACCCGTTTGAACACGGTGAGGTTTATGTAACTGAGGACGGCGCTGAAACTGACCTTGATCTCGGTCACTACGAGCGTTTTATTGATGAGAATTTAAATAAATTCTCAAATTTAACTACAGGTAAGGTTTACTGGAATGTTCTTAATAAAGAGCGTGAAGGTGCGTATCTCGGCAAAACCGTTCAGGTAATTCCTCATATTACAAATGAGATTAAATCCTTTGTTTATACAGTAGGCAAGGAGACTGACGCGGACGTTGTTATCACAGAAATCGGCGGTACAACAGGCGATATTGAATCTCAGCCTTTCTTGGAGGCTATCCGTCAGATATCGTTAGAGGTCGGACGTGAAAACTGCCTGTTTTTACACGTAACACTTGTTCCGTTTGTTCCGGGCTCGGACGAGCTTAAATCAAAACCGACTCAACATTCTGTAAAAGAGTTGCAGTCGCTGGGTATCCGTCCTGATATCGTTATCGCGCGATGCGATATTCCGCTTTCGGATGCGGTAAGGCAGAAAATTTCGCTTTTCTGCAATGTGAAGCCTGACTGCGTTATCCAGAATACAACCGTTCCTGTGCTTTATCAGGCACCGCTTATGCTTGAGGAAAGCCACCTTTCGGATATCGTTTGCAGAGAGTTAAATATCGATGCAAAAGAGCCTGATATGTCGGATTGGATGGAAATGTTATCACGTATTGATAACTGCAAGGCTACAGTTAAAATTGCGATTGTCGGCAAATATGTTCAGCTGCACGACGCGTATCTGTCAGTAGCCGAGGCACTTCGCCACGCTGGATTTGAAAATGGTGCTAAGGTTGAAATCGGCTGGGTTGATTCTGAGGATATTACCGATGAAAACGCCGAGAGTATGTTATCAGCTTATGACGGTATTTTAGTGCCGGGTGGCTTCGGTAGTCGCGGTATCGAGGGCAAAATCGCAACCGCTAAGTATGCAAGAACTCATAACATACCATACTTTGGTATCTGCCTTGGTATGCAGATTGCAGTAATCGAGTTTGCGCGTCACGTGCTTAATCTATCCGATGCTTCATCAGGTGAGTTTACGCCGGATGGCAACAACAATGTTATTCATCTTATGCCTGACCAGCAGGGTAATATCCCAAAAGGCGGTACAATGCGACTTGGCGCTTACCCTTGCAAAATCAAAGAGAGTAGCAAGATGAGCGAGTCTTACGGTGAGGAGCTTATCTACGAGCGCCACCGCCATAGATATGAATTTAATAATGAATACAGAGAACAGTTTGAAAAATACGGAATGAAAATCGCAGGTACTTCACCTGATATGCGTCTGGTTGAGGCGGTTGAAATCCCGACTAACGATTTCTTCGTAGCAGTTCAGTACCACCCTGAATTTAAATCCCGTCCTAACCGCTCTCATCCGCTTTTCAAAGCATTTGTAAAAGCATCGTTATATAATAAAAATTAATTTTTTGAGGAGAAAACTATGAAAATAAACAGAAACTTTGATAACCTTGTGCCGAATTATCTTTTTGCTGAGGTTGCCGCTAAAACCAACAAATATATGGCTGAAAACCCAGATAAAAAGGTTATAAAGCTCGGTATCGGCGATGTTACTTTGCCGCTCGCACCTGTAGTTGTTGAGGCTATGAAAAAAGGTGCTGAAGAGTTGGGCGTTAAAGAAACTTTCAAAGGTTACCCTGATTATGAAGGTTATGAGTTTGTAAGACAGGCAGTTGCTGATTACTATGCTTCTTTCGGTGTAACGGTTGGTGCTGATGAAATCTTTATTTCCGACGGTGCAAAATCCGATTGCGGCAATATCGGCGATATCTTCAGTGAGGACAATGTTGTACTTGTTACTGACCCTGTTTACCCTGTTTATGTTGACTCAAATATTATGGCAGGTAGAGAGATTGTTTACGCTGATTCAAATGAAGCTAACGGCTTTGCGGCTATGCCTGATGAGTCTGTTCATGCTGATATCATCTACCTTTGCTCACCTAACAACCCAACAGGCTCTGCATATACTGCAGAACAGCTTAAAGTATGGGTTGATTATGCTAATAAAAATGATGCAATTATCCTGTATGACTGTGCTTACGAGGCATTTATTACCGAGGATTTACCGCGGTCAATTTATGCAATTGAAGGTGCAAGGCAGTGTGCCATCGAGATGTGTTCACTTTCAAAAACTGCCGGATTTACAGGTACTCGTTGCGGATACACAGTAATCCCGAAAGAGCTTGAACGCGACGGTCATAACATCTACAAAACTTGGTATCGTCGTCAGGCTACTAAGTTCAACGGTGTTTCATGGCCTGTACAGTGCGCTGCTGCCGCTGTATTCTCAGAGGAAGGTCAGAAACAGATTAAGGAAAATATCGCTTACTATCAGGAAAATGCGCGAATTATCGCTTCTGCTATGGACGAGCTTGGCATTTACTACACAGGCGGTAAAAACTCACCTTACATCTGGCTCAAATGCCCAAATAATATGGGTAGCTGGGAATTTTTCGATTTACTTCTTAACGAGGCTCAGGTTGTCGGTACACCTGGTGTTGGCTTTGGTAAGAACGGTGACGGTTACTTCCGTTTGACATCATTCGGCGATAGGGATAACACTATCGAAGCTGTTGAGAGAATTAAAAAAGTTTTAAAGTAAATCAAGTTAAAAAACCTCCGATGTGAATTTTCACATCGGAGGTTTTTTTGAGCTTACGCGTGATATAATTTTTTTGTTTGATATTTAGGCTCGCAGGTTAAGTTTACACCTAATTTTCTGAATACCTGCTCGTCTACACGAGATAAAATAACACTTGAATGAGCCTCAAGTCCTTTAAGTTTTGATACCTGGTCGAGCGCCTTTTGCGCCAATTCATCGGTAGCTGCGCAAATTGAAAGTGCAATAAGCACTTCATCCGTATGGAGTCTTGGGTTATGATTTCCGAGTACTCCCGTTTTCATCTTCTGAATAGGCTCGATAATTGTCGGGGAAAGGAGTTTGACCTCATCATCAATTCCGCCTAACTCTTTAAGTACATTCAAAAGCATTGAAGAAGATGCACCGAGCAACGAAGAGGTTTTACCTGTAACGATTTTGCCGTCAGGCAATTCAATTGATGCGGCAGGTGCGCCTGTTTCTTCGGCTTTATCAACAGCCGCCTTTGAAACAGGTCGGTCTTCGATAGAAATGCCGAGCTGATTCATCAGCAGTTCAATTTTTGCAACCTCGGAAGCTTCGCCCATACCCTGACGAACCGAGCACATGGCCGCATAATATCTGCGGATAATTTCCTGTTTAGCGGCATTGCCTACAGCCTCGTCATCAAATATAGCGTAACCCGCCATATTAACGCCCATATCGGTAGGGCTCTTGTACGGTGACTCACCCAAAATCCTCTCCATCATAGCGTTAAGCACAGGGAAAATCTCAACATCGCGGTTGTAGTTTATAGCGGTTTCGCCGTAGGCTTCTAAGTGGAACGGGTCAATCATATTAACATCGTTAAGGTCAGCGGTTGCTGCCTCGTAAGCCACATTTACAGGGTGTTTAAGCGGAATATTCCAGATAGGGAAGGTCTCAAATTTTGCGTAACCCGCTTTTACACCACGCTTATGCTCGTGGTAAAGCTGTGAAAGACAGGTCGCCATTTTACCGCTGCCAGGTCCGGGAGCGGTGATA
This sequence comes from Acutalibacteraceae bacterium, assembly GCA_045122755.1. Taxonomy (GTDB): domain Bacteria; phylum Bacillota; class Clostridia; order Oscillospirales; family Acutalibacteraceae; genus RUG11462. The sequence goes on from JBGVHY010000096.1 coordinate 6,932, forward strand.
ACAACAAGACTGCGTTCGGTTTCGATATAATCGTTTTTGCCGAATCCTTCATCGCTTACGATGAGCGGAATGTTAGCAGGGTAGTCTTTAATAGGATAATGGCGGTAGGTTTTAATACCGAGAGATTTAAGGCGCTTTTCAAAAGCTTGTGCCAGCGGCTGACCTGTGTAACAGGTGATAACAACCGAGCCGACAAACAAACCGATACCGCGGAATGCATCAATAAGACGTAAAGTATCAAGGTCGTAAGTGATACCGAGGTCACCTCTGCGCTTATTTTTCTCAATAGCGTCAGCATTGATAACTATGACAATTTCAGCCTCATCTTTAAGATTTAAGAGCATCTTAACCTTTGAGTCAGGCTCAAAGCCCGGTAAAACTCGCGATGCATGATAATCATCGAAAAGCTTACCGCCGAATTCCATATAAAGCTTACCGCCGAACATAGAAATTCTATCGCGGATATTTTGCGATTGCAACCTGATGTATTCTGAATTGTCAAAGCCGATTTTTGTCATAGTCCCTATTTCCCCTTATAAATCAATATAATATATTAGTATACCACCGCAAGCGCCATCTTTCAAGATTTTTTTCGTCATATTTCAACATTTTTTATAGGGTAAAAGAGCGAAACAAAAACCAACCAAGCAAATACTTGGTTGGTTCTGAGCTAAAATACTTTTACTGCGAAAACTTCCATTTCTGGTGAGCCGTTATTTTTAATAAAATCAAAACGAATTTTACTGACATTTCTTGCAGTAATATCAATAAAATTTTGTCCGTTATAGTTGCCGCGGATTTCTTTGTTAAATTCGCCATCTGCGCTTTTTACGGTGATATTGTAATCAGTAACGAGCTGGCGGATGGACTCGTTAAAATGGTCGGTTTCAAATTGCGGATTAAAATAAATTTGCACTTGTGAAATATCAACAGTGTTGTCAAATGAAAGCTCTAACCACTCATTAGTCTTACCCTCGCTTACCCAGACATTTGTACCGCGGTAAGGTCGGGAATAACCGTTCACAATGTTGTTAGCGCAATATGAATCCGCATTGTTCTCAACACCTTTAAAGCAATAGGAATAAGCATTTTCAGTTTTAGCATTCCACATTCCGCCAAAATATGACGGTGCGCCGATTACTCGGTCAGTCGAACCGAACACCGAAAGTGCCTCGTTGTTCTCAATTTCAACGAAAATTCTTTTGTATTTGCCATTAATCTCAAGCGGAAGGGTAAGCCAACTATCAAAATCTGCAGAAACAGGTACTTCTCCCTCAAAAAGCAACTCACCCGAAAGGTTGACTTTCTCGTTTTTCTCATTGAAAATTTTATATTTGAGAGCGGTGGCTTTTTCCGATGTATTTTTTATTTTAACATCCATCTTCTTTGTAAAGCTTTTTGAAATAGGCAGAGTGAAAATGAGTCTATCTTTGAGTGAAAATTCCTTGTCAGCATTTAGGTTTTCGAGCTTCTTAGTTGAACTTGCGGTGATTTTTGCTTCAGCTGCAAATCCGCAATCCTCTTTTTTGCCTAAGATAAACTGACCGTCTTTTTGCAAATTTTCCTGCAATTCTTTTATGTATTTGTTTCTTACATCGGTTGGCAGACAATTATATTTTTTGCAAAGCGCAGCTGCTGTACCGGCAGCCTGACCCATAGCTCCAAGAGTCTGCATAACTCTGGTTGAGCCCATTGCAACATGAGTACAGCTTGCAATTCTTCCGGCTAAAAGAAGATTAGGTCTGTCTTTTGAATACATAATTGAAAACGGTATGTTATACAAAGCATCAACATCTCCAAAAGCAGAAGTCGGACCGTCACCGTAAATTCCGTAGGTATCGTGAATATCAAGAGACCAACCGCCTGTTGAAACTGCATCATCAAAGTCAACTGAGTTCTGAATATCACTCTGTTTTAAGATATATTCGCCTATAAATCTGCGCGACTCGCGCTTTGAAGCGTAAGGCGCAATCCAATCAATTATCATATCATCCGAATCAGGGTAAAGCCCTGAATTTTTGATATAATCCCAATATCCGTAAACTAATTTTTTGAGTTCAAAATCAATATCGTCAGCATCATCTATAGTGTTAAGCGGGTAGGCATATTCAAGCCACCAAAGACCGTTGTAGGATTCGCCTTGCTTTGGCAGACTTCTGCCTGTTTCAGGTTTGTTAAAATATTTTAGCTTATCATCTTTTATAAGGTCATAAGCAAAAGAAGGCTTTGTGTATTTAATGCTCTTTCCTGTGTGTGCAACATTAAAAAGAATACAGCTTGGCATTGCCGCACCGTCTGCTTGCTTTGGTGCTAAAGACTCGCCGAATTCATCACAAGACTCTCTTCCTTGTCGGTATTCACAACCTGCTTTATACGCTAAAACACCATCGCCTGATGCGTCACAGAAAAGCTCACTTTCAAATGTGAATTGTTCCTCGGTTTTTGATTTTACTGCAAAAACTCGTTTTACTTCGCCGTTTTCACATTCGCAATCGTATACAACTGTGCCAAGGAAAAGTGAAATATTTTCTTCGCTGAGCACCTTTTCGAGCAATGCCATATCAGAAAGGTTAAACGCCTGTTTTTTATTATAGGTCGGATTTTTTGAGAAAGTAAACATTTTAAGCTCGTCGGCAATTCCTGCTTCGCGGTTGTAAAATGATTTATTTTCACCGCTGCCTGCCGCGCCGTTTACATGAATTCTATGCTCGCTGCTTGCGTTTCCGCCGAGTACATCGCGGTCATTAATAAGCGCTACTTTTAGTCCGTGCCTTGCGGCGGCAATAGCAACGCAAATGCCTGCATATCCTGCACCGACAACTGTTAAATCGTTTTTTACTGTTTTCATAAATTATAACCTCTACAATAAATCTAATAATTCTTTCGGTTCTGAAATAAGCTTATCGGCACCGTTTTCAATCAATTCATCCGCCTTGCGAAAGCCCCATAAAACACCGAGCGCAAAGCATCCTGAGTTTTTAGCCGTCTGCATATCTACTGAGCTGTCGCCGACAAAAATGCACTCGTCAGCGGTAACATCCAGTGTTTTCATAGTATCAAAAACCGCTGTCGGGTCAGGCTTAGTCGGAACGCCGTCTTTTTGCCCTGTAACGCAGTTGAAAAGCAAAGGAAAAACTTCATCAATCAACGGTAGTGCCGCTGAATGCGCCTTGTTGGTTACAACCGCAGTTTTTATGCCTCTTGATTGTAACTCTTTTAAAACATCGGTTATGCCTTCGTAAGGGGCGGTTTTATCCATTTTATGCTCGGCATAATAAGGCATAAAAATCTCCATTGCGTTGTCAATATCAGCTTCGGTATTTCTGCCCTCAGGCAATGAACGCTCAATCAGTTTTCGCATTCCGTTACCGACCTTATACTTGTAATCTTCTACAGTATGCGTTGGATAACAGTACTTTGTAAGCATATAGTTTACCGCGTCGGAAAGGTCTTCAATTGTATTAAGAAGTGTGCCGTCAAGGTCAAAAATGACCGCTTTGTATTTTTTCATCAGCTTAAAATTACCTCTTCCCAGAGTTTTTCAAAATAAGTTCTTGTGTCTGAATCAATATCGTGATAATACTGCACCTTCGGGTACTCCTTAGGGTAGAGTATTTCATTGCCCTTAAGGCTGTAATTATCATTGTTTACAACCGCGGTGTGCGGTGAAGCATAGCAGATGTATTCTGCATTTGCAAGCGCAACTTCAGGCTCTAGCAGAAAGTTTATAAACATCATTGCGGCAGTATAATTTTTTGCGTTATGCGGTACGCATACCGAGTCAACAAAGATGTTTACACCTTCTTTCGGGTAAACGAAAGCCAGGTTCTCATTAGAGTCGTACATTGTAAGGAAATCACCTGCATAATATGGAGCAATCGCCGCGTTGTTACCAGGCATTTTTGTAAAAATCTCGTCCATAACTCTCGCTTGCAAAAGAGGGTTTTGCTCTTTTAAAAGCTCAGCAGCTTTGTCCCAGTCAGCCTTGTTTGTGCTGTTAACATCCTGCCCTAACATAAACTGAGCAATCGAGAATGCATCACGCGAATTATTAAAGGTAAGTATCTGTCCTGAATATTTTTCGTCCCACATAACGCTCCAGGAGTCAACCTTATCCTCAACCATCTTTGAATTGTAGATAAGACCTGTCATACCTACGGAATAAGGAACGGAATATTCATCGTTTTCATCAAAATACAGATTTTTGTATTTCTCATCAATATATTTGTAGTTAGGAATTTCCTCAAAATCAAGCTTTTTGAGCAGTCCTTCGTTTTTGAGCCGCTCTACCATATAATCAGAAGGAATAATGATATCATAAGATACCGCACCGCTGCGAAGCTTTGAATACATAGCCTCGTTTGAGTCGTAGTTATCATAGTTTACATTAATTCCTGTAAGCTCTTCAAATTCTTTTACAACATTGAGTGTGTCGTCAATTCCGTCTGAAATATACTCGCCCCAGTTGAACACATTAAGCGTCGTTCCCGCAAGCGAGGTGGTGTATTCACACTCCAGCTTCTTCGCAAATTCACTATTCGGCTTTGTAGGAATAGAAGAATAAACAATAATTCCGATGCAAAGTGCGGCGCTTACAGCTGTGAGCGCAATTTTTTTGAATTTAGATGCTTTTAAATTAGTTTGTTTTCTTTCAACATTCTCGGTTCTCGCCTTAATAGCGTTTACAAGAATAAGCAAGAAGAGTACCGCAATGAAAATAACGGTTGAAAGCGCATAAATATCGGGTTTAACCGATTTTTTGGTTTTTGAATAAATAAGCAACGGCAATGTCTGAAAGCCTGTGCCGTTTGTAAAATAGCTGATTACAAAATCATCAAGTGACAGAGTAAAAGCCATCAAAAAACCCGAAACAATGCCCGAATAGATATTCGGCAGAGTAACTTTCATAAAAGACTGAAAATAAGTACAGCCCAAATCTTCCGCCGCTTCGGTAAGCGTAGTTCCCGTTGCCTTTAATTTAGGCAGAACATTTAAAATAACATAAGGCAGGTTAAATGTAATATGTGCTATAAGCAGGGTGTAAAAGCTAAGGGAAGAGTTGAGTCCTAAAAATCTGCCGATAAACACGAACAAAAGCATTAAGGATACACCTGTTACAACATCAGGATTCATCATCGGGATATTGGTAACACCCATAACGGTGCTTTTCACCGCTTTTGATTTCATATTATAAATGCCCACCGCGGCGAGTGTGCCGAAAACAGTAGCAATAAGTGCTGAGAGCACCGCAAGCAGTAGAGTGTTTTTAAGCGCGGTGATAGTAGCGGTTGAATTAAAAAGCTCGCCATACCATTTAAGCGAAAAGCCTTCAAAAACATAAGTAGATTTTGAAGAGTTGAATGAGAAGAAAATCATAACCGCCATCGGCGCATAAAGAAATATAAAAATAAGTATTGTCAAAATTCTTCGGAGAGTTTTCATACTATAATACCTCCGTCGTCATCATCGGTAAACTTATTCATAACCGCAAGGCAGATAAGTATCATAACCATAAGTACAAGCGACAGCGCTGCACCGATACCTGAATAAACATTGATATCAAACTTTTTCTGAATAACGTCACCAATCATCAGAGTTTTTGTACTGCCGAGCTTGTCAGCGATATAGAATGTTGAAACCGACGGCACAAATACCATTGTAATTCCGGAAACAACGCCCGGAATTGACAGCGGAAGAATTACTCTTTTGAATATATCAAAACTGCTTGAGCCCAAATCCTCGGCTGCCTCGAAAAGCGAGTTATCAATTTTGACCATTACATTATAAATCGGCAAAATCATATAAGGCAGATAGTTGTAAACCATACCGAGCACAACTGCGCCGGGAGTGCCGATTAACTGCAATGGCTCTATTCCGAAAAATCCTAAAAACGAGTTTATAAGTCCTGTTTTTTCAAGGATTGTTGTCCAAGAATATGTTCTGATAAGCAAGTTCATCCACATAGGGAGCATAACCAGCATTACCATCATGCTTTGGGTACGTACTTTCATTTTGGTGAGAAAATACGCAAACGGATATGCCATAAGCAAGGTGATTGCGGTGGCAACTACTGCGTAGATTACAGAACGCAGAAAAACCCCGCCGTAATCGGGAATTTCATATATATTAGTAAGTGAAAAGTTGCCGTTTGCATCTGTAAATGTAAAGTATGCGACAATGATAAGCGGTACAATTATAAAA
>JBGVHY010000097.1:0-10523 GCA_045122755.1 Acutalibacteraceae bacterium
AACAATACTGTCATAGTTGTTATCAGTTATTAGTCGCTTACCATATGTAATAGCACTGTCAGAATTAACATATTTACTTGCAGCCGAAAAAGATGAAACAGAACCGGCAGAGCCAAACACAAATCCGATTAATGCGCCTGCGCCCGCCTCTGATAACGTACTGGCAATATTATCAAACAAAGTCTGCTTAAAAGCATCCTGTTCGCTCATGTTCTCTTGAGTTTTGTAATAATCATATGTTTGTTTTATTTGAGACTTATCGCCTGCAATAAAAGTATCAGCGATTGTATTTACAACAGAGGTCAAACCTTCTTCAACTGCTTCTTTTGGAGAGTTTTTTAAGCCATTCAATAAGATGTTTGCAATTTTACTGCGAAGCTTTTTAACTCCTGCGCCTTCCAAAGAATCAAAAAATCTTCCAAACGACATTTTTTCAGTTACGAATTCAGTAATACCGGCTATACCGCCAAGCAAAATAGCCTGCCCGTCCGAAAGTCCTCTTTTCTTAGCGTCCAGAACCGTAGAGTCAAAAGCACCAATGCTCATAACTCCAGATGCTACATTACCGATACCGCCACTTAGAGTTGAAGCCCACAACATATCCGCAGCGCTTATACCGGCACCGTAAAGCCAAGATGCAAAACCACCGTATTTTTCATCAATACCTTCGGTCATTGCGCTTCGTTCAGACGAAATTTGGTTCGATAATGCGTGCCATTCGCTATCCTCATCAATTTCACCCTCGCTTAGCATTTCAACACCTGAGCCTATGATTGATAATGCTTCAGCAGTAGGTTTCGCAAAAGTAGTAACCGCACTTGTGAAAAACGTATTTACTCCCGAACCGTTTTTTAATGCCTCATAGTTTTCTTCTTGATTTTTCTGTTCAAAATCCTCAGTGCTTTTTAATAGATTCGCATATTCAACTACATTGTCAACATACTTTTCACAGTATTTTTCCTCAGCGTTATAATAATTATTTTCGTCGACACCTGCTATTTCACCGTTTTCAACCTTTTCAGCAAACTCTTTCTTTGCCTGACCTACTTTTTTAATCAAATAAGTAAAATCTCTTTTTTCATCATCACTAAGCGCATCAAAGTTAACATCTGACAGTTTTTCAAAATCTGCCAGAACATATTCAGGCATATCGTCAAGCCATCCGCCCTCGTAGTCGCCTGTTCTTCCGGCTCCCATATATTTATCATAACTGTAGTAATTCATTCCGCGAAAGTATTTTTCATAATCAACATTTTGAGTAAGAGAGTTATAATCTTCTTCGCTTCGTAAAGATTGTGCCTTAGCTTTAAGTCTTGAAACATCATTTTGTTCCGCTGTATATTCGGCATTTAATGTTTTAAGCTCAGATTTTCGCGTCTTAAGTTCATTAAGATGCTTTTCATATACAAACCCAATTTCTTCATTATCAGGATTAGGCTGAGTTGCAAGATACTTTTCTATCTCCTCACCGTCAGTATCAGGATTTTCCAACCAAGCAATCCTTTCATCAAGATATTTATTATACGAGTTGAAAAAATCGGAATTCTTATATCCGTAGTTTTTAGCATAGTTTTCAAGCCATTCTGTATCTTCCCCGGATTCATATGCCTTTTTCCAATTTTCAAAAGTCATATTTGTGCCGTATTTTTTGAGTTTTTCAGCATCATTATTATAATCTTCTTCAGTTTCAAAACTGTTCAAATAATCATTATAACTGCCTATGCTTTTATTATTGCTTTTAAGAGATTTTATATCAGCCTTTAACTGTTTAACCACAGAATTATAATAATCCTCACCGTATTTTGATATAAAATCATCCCTGTTACTTTCAATTTGATTATAAATCTCTTTAGCCTCTGCACGCAGGTCACTATATAATTTACGAATATATTCGCCATGTCCTTTTGCAGAATAACCGGAGTTGTAATATTTGTCTGTTCGTGTATTCAAATAATTATTGTCGTTAATATAATTGTTGATTCGAGCACCTATATCAACTCCGGATTCAGTTCTTTTTTTAGCATTATCATTTGCAGTTTTTACATAGTTGCTGTCCCAAGAAAAATCAGCGTCATAACTCGTCCTTGTAGAATTTGAATTTACATACTCAAGTTGATTATTCTCGTCAGTTATAGTTTTATATTGACTGCTTATTTCTTCATTTTGTTTTCTGTGTTCTTCGTGTTGCTTTTTCTTCTTTTTTGCTTTTTCTTCAAGCAACGCTCTGATATCTACTGCCATATTTAACTCCTTTATACTAAATCGTACCTATCAGATATAATATCAATCAAACTCTCCACTTGTGTGTCATTAAGTTTATAAGTTTCCTTCAACTCATTTATGTACTGTTCAACACTTTCTAAACTCATTGTTGTGCTATTAGGAGAACGATAATGCAAACTAAGTGTTTTAAGCGCATTATTATAATTTTCTTCATTTTCCGGATTATCATTGCCTGCGTCATCAATATCGACATCTATAGAAGAACCGCCCGAGCTTTTGCTTGAACTGCCCCCACCGCCCGAGCTTGATGAGGAGCTAGCTTTTTTTGAGTCTTCACGCTCAGCAAAAATCTGACCATTTTTCAAAAACTTCTGATAATCGGAATACGAAATGCCGGCTGATGCGCATAGCTTCTTAATCTGTGACTTAGTCGCGCTCTTGTGAGTGTTCACCCAGGCTTTAATCTGCTTAGCCGCAACGGTCTGACCCGCAGCTGATGTTGTATCAATACCGGCAAGGGTACTGTGCAATGTTGTGTATTCTGTTTTATCCGTTTTAGTAAAGTAATTTTTATTGTTAAGATATTTAACATAATCAGAATACTTAATGCCGGCAGAAGAACAAAGCTTCTTAATCTGTGACTTAGTTGCACCATTCATATTAGCCCAAGCTTTAATCTGTTTAGCAGCGGCAGTCTTGCCTGCAGCTGATGTTGTATCAATACCGGCAAGCGTACTTTGTAGATTATCGTAATTTGTTTTATTGACAAAGTAATTATTATCTTTAAGATAACTATTATAATTATCAGTATTAACTGCAGGCGAGTATTCAAGAAGCTCATTAACATCAATGCCGTACTGTGAAGAAACAGTTTTAATATATGCTGCTGCCTGTGTCGGGTCAGTAATGCTTGCAATATTACTTGTAATTTCTTCAATCTTCGCAATCTTAGCATCATCCATTTCGTTGTAAATGCTGTTAGTGTCAGAAAGAAGCTGAACATCTATATCACTAAGGTCTGAAGTTCTAGACTGCTCCGCAGTACTCAAATCTTCCTGTAACTGTGTTCTGATCTTACTTACAAAACTCATTTTTTCAGCTGTTACATCATTGTCCGCATTCGTTTTTGATAATATAGCCGCAGTCTGCTGAGTTCTGTTAAGACCCGAATCCTGTAATCCGGCATTTGCATTTGCATTTTGAATCTGACGTTCGTTTATAAACTGATTAACCGCGTTATCAGCATAAGCAGCATCGAAACTGTTTTCTGATGCAATAATGTTTTTATCCGCTGCTGTCTGAATCTTTTGTATTTGTGCATCATAAGCACTGTTAACAACATCTTTCTGTTGTGCTGCAAGTTCTTGTGCACGTTGTATTTTTACCTGAGTTTCAGGCTCGTAATAATTAGTTATATCAATTGCCATTTTTAACACTTCCCTTCAGGGCATAATTTATAATAACCGAGCTTAGCGCCATAGGTCCCTCAGCGGTAATCTTGAATCCGAATTTTCTACAAAGTGAAATTTTCGGATATATAACTTGTTCTTTGGAATATTGTGCTGTTCCTCTTGTTCCGGCAGAATAAATCTCTATCGGATTTTTTGAAATATCGCCGCCGTCCGTAAGAAGCTCTACCCATACCGTCGAATCATAATCATCCCCAAATTCAAGCTGCAGTCTCTCAATTCCTTTGTAATAGTCAGGCGCTGAAAAATCAAAGAATTTTGAAACAATGTAGCTTTCGCACTCTGTTTCAGGTTCATCCGTTAATGTGCAATAATCAAATTCCTCATTGTCCTTTGTAAGCACCAAAGTAATCTCTGTATCAGTGGATACGCCAAATTGCAAGTATTTAGGGAATTGCCAGAGCCACCATGAAAAAAGCCCGTACTTGCGGACATTACTGTCCGATGTATACGAGCTGACATATTTAAATGCATTTCTGTTGTAATCGAGCACAAAACCCATATCATCGACGAACAACATATAGTATCCCTGATAATCGAGAGCGAAAGCCTTATTCCAATCCGTAACCTCGTATTTTTTAAGCTTATCCTTGATAAGACCGCTGACAACGAAAATATTGCGTTCTGAGTAATTTGAGAGCGAATTAAGAACATATACGTTCCCGTCATCGTTAGCGAATATAAGCTTGTTCATGCAAAGCTGAATAGTGCGCGGCAGATTACAACCGACTTCAGCATTAACCGTCATTACTGTGTATTTATATTGTGCCGTCAAATCCACAACCGACTGGTTTGCAAGCGCTTCGGCAAGATTATCGTTTGAAACTTCCTGTTCATATGTATAGTAAATTGAATTTTCCTTGAAAATAACTAAATAACCGCCTTGTTTGGCAAGAGCCGTTACTTTTTCGGTGTTCATTCCTACACCGATATAACAGTTTTCAGGAAAATACAGCGGATTATCTATATCGCTGAAATGTATCCTGTGATTATATCCGCTGACAAAGCTTCGGGTACCGTAATTTAATCCTACTGTACCGCCATAAATTTCAGCAACATTGCAGTTAATCAATTCGTCAAAAGCAGTGGAATCAATATCATCATAAACTATAACTTCCAGATTATTCAGCCTGTTTCCAGCTCTCGGAAATCTAAAATAAACAAGATAATTTATAACGCTTAGCTTAGGGAAATAGTTTTTATAGTCTTCAGTCTTATACCTTTTTTTATCATCAGCATAAGTCGAAGAATAAATACTATATGCATCATCAAAATCAATTGTTATTTTTTCATACAAATTAGGGTCTTGAGGATCTTCCGTTGCATTTTCATCAATTCCAGATAATTCAGTTTCTCCTAAATCTGACAAGGTTTTTGCCGGAATTTTTTCTCCGCTAAATCTATCAGTATTCCAATTATCTATTCCGCTGTAATCAACATTTTCATCATAAACATAAACATTTTCACCTTCGCTCATCACATGAGGAAATTTTATATATCCGTTTTTATCGCATTGAGCTCTAAATTTACAACGGTAATATAAATTTTCGCTTCTTGTAGCTCCGTCGTTCGAGTAATAAGCACATTGCCCATCGACATAATACGTTTCACTTGAATACTCTTCATCTGCAGGAATATTAAACTCTATCGTATCTTCTTCAACTACTGTTATTTTGCCGTCGGTATCTTCTTTATAAAAATGCGGGTCACATTCATCGTAACATATAGCACCTCCGTCCCAGTAAGGATATATCGCATTGCCGGTCAGCATACCGGCAATGTTAACGGTTATCTTCTTAGCTCCTTTGCTTGATTTCGGTAATTTGAACGCAGGCGAAATAGCATCGGTTGTATAAGTGCATTTATACGCACCTGTAAGTCTGTTATAGCCCTCAGGCTGTACCGTATCGGCGGTCTGGGCACCTTCGGTCTTAGGAAGATTAGCGTAGTTATTACCCCAACCATTCAGTATTACTTGAGGAATATATACAGCGTTATCAGTGTTTTGAAGACTATATTTCATAAGCTTTATTGCACTATCTTCAATATATATTTCAAAGAGCATACGATAACTGGTTTCATTTAGAGTTGCTTTTACAAGCAAAAATGAATTTGTTGTTCCGCTGACCTTTCCATTTCCGTTGTACAATAAAAAACTGTATATCGGATCTTTGTCACTCTGTATTCCTAACTGATTTCTTATAGAATTTGAAGCGCTATCACTCATAAGCACTTTAGAATTTGAAAGGACAAGTATCTTAAAATCTTCATCAACATATATTTTTGCCTTTTTACCGTCTATATACGAGGTAACCGACTGAACATTATCTGTTTTTATTCTACCTTTTTCATTCTCTAATACCTCAAGCTTGGGGCGTGTTACTACCTCGCCGCCTTTAAACCATACGTTTAGACAGTCGGTAAGCTGGTTGTCCGAAACGGCTTCGCCGACACTTCCTGGGTTGATACCGCCTGATAGATATGGCACATTCACTCGTTGAACTTTTGGTGCGTTCATTTTAGGTATAAACATAATGTATTCACCCCTTTTAATTCATATAATCACTAGGCAGTGCATCGGTTATCACGCCGGTAGTAGAGTTAAATGCTCTTAGTCCCTGATTATATATATCCGCAAAATAAGCCTGAAGCTTCCCGTCCCCATAATCAAAAGCAATCTTTGCCGCAACACCGGGGATAAGACAGTTGAAAATAACCTTTTCAGGGAGCACAACTTCATCACTAAGAGAATTAAGCGGGTTAAACCCTTCCGAATTTTTCTTAAAATACAACTCGCGGTATACATGGTTTACTGTATTTACCGCTCTTTTGTCGATATCGTCTATCTCTGATACTCCACCGACTGTATCATATCCTAAATCAGCCTTAGCATGATTATATACATCTCTACATAGCATTTTCATCTGTTACTCCTCGCTCCTCTCTTACTCCTTGCTTAGCAGCCGCAATTATTTCCTGTTGCTCTTTATATGACTTACTGTCAAAAATCTTTCTTTCCTCAGGAGTGAGCTGATTATAAAAATCATCGGTTCCGAGATTTTCAATTGAATTTTGCTTAGCAAGTGCCGCCTGTTGCTGCTGTAAAGCTTCCGCTTGCTTTTTCTTGTAATCATCAATAAGACCTTGAACGTCTGTAATAAGACCCTTAGGAATACGCTCAAGATATTGAATGAAATCGATTTCCTTTGATATGCGCATGCTATCAAGTATCTGCTGTGCCTGCGCCTGACTCCATATAGTCGAAGCTCCTACATCAATCCGCACCGATACCACAAGGTCCTTGAAATTCTCACTGTCAAAAGGTAAATACCAGTTTCCCTGTTTATCTGAAATCTTCAATTTGCGAGTACCGTAAAATGTAATCCATATGTCAGCTAAAATTCTTACCGCATCTTCAACAAACTGATAATATCTGTTTTTAAGCGTCTGCATCGGCGCAGTAGCAGCCTCTCTGAGCGCGATAATCGCTGTCGCGTTGTCACTTCTAAGCTCACCAAGCGCCGCATCGTTAGCACCGGCATTGCTCATTGTGTTACTGATAATATCCGAAGAGGTATTCATTAAAGCGCTTGAGAAGGAAGGCGGATTCAAATATGTCGCCGCATTTTTTAAGTCGCCCTCGCCGTTGACTCGCCATACTTGCCCCGGCTCGTTTGAAATTTCACCGCTGACAATATTTTCGTCAACTATGAGGATTGGCATACCTGTAAGCATCGCCGACCAAACGCTTGCAGTAATCATTCGGTTAACCGCTACCTGATTAGGAATTAAAGTTGTAATTTCGCTATCACCGAATATACAACGACCGCGTTGTTCCCATTGAAAAAGTGCAATCGGATATCTTTTCAACCTTGTATCCCACTCAGGTCGAATAATTACTTTTTCAGTACATTGTACTGCGAAGATTGAAAATGTCTTAGAATCTTCCGAATACTCCTTAAACAGCTTAGTCATTATAGTTACTCGCTCAACAACGTCGTCAACTTTTTCGTCGCGCTCATATGCGTACTGCTCGCTTGCACCGTCTGCTTTAATCTTTTCGATATTCTCTTTAGAAACTCCGTTTGCTTTAGCGATTCTTTTTGCTTCAGCAACGGTGACTTTCTTTGAAATAATGATAAAATCTTGTTGATTAATATCAGTTTCGGCAGGATTTTCAAAATCAAGCTGTTCTTCAGCACTAAGGACCTCGACCTGCACATCACCCATAATCTTTTCTGCTTTATCAGAACCGGAAAAAAGTCCGGTGTTAATATTTTCATCCCAGTAAAAATAAAGTGCGCCGGTACCTGATATATAGGCATTTCGAGCGCACTCTGCGTATTTCATATTAAGTTTAAGTCTTTCGCTTGTTGCGTTGTAATAGTCCGAAAGCGCAGTAAAGGTAATGTTAATCTTATCGTTTTCGTCAAGCTCGGCGAAATCGTCAGAATTACCTTGCTGAAGCTGTTCAACTATATCCTTACTTAGTTGCTGTTTTGGCTGTGTCATAAACGAAGGAATACCCTCAGCGCAAAAGGAAGCTGTTAAAGGATTTGAAAGTATTTGCGCAAGCTTATATTCACCTATTCTATGTATCACGTTGTAATTAACAAGAGGAAGTTTTGATTTCGTAGTCGTGCCTAACCATTGGTCGCCTACAAAAAACCTCTCGTTTTTCTTCGTCTGCTCATATAGACCTATACCGCCTGTACCAAGACCGTTCTTAAAATCAATACTCTTTTTCCGCTGACTCGCAATTTTTGCAGCTGTGTTATTTTCCGCTTGTGAACTCTTTTTGTTAACCATAGTAATTTACTCCTCTATATCGTTATAACCGTTAAAATTGTTAAGCATCTTAAAATCTTCCAGCAGAAGCTTTTCTTTATTCGTGGGCTTGTATGGTTTTTTCTCTCTGTCCTTCGCAATAACTTTAGAAGCTTTAACATCTTCTCTCTTTCTTCCGCAAAACCAACAACCAAACACAAAACCAACATCAAACATCAATAATCCAACAAAAAATACGCACCAAATCATAATTAACTCCTTTCAGCTCCAACTATCATAAATGACTTTTGCAACATTGTTTTTAATATTTAAACTTTCAATACCCTTGAACTGTGGCAAAAAGCGAAGAACAGTATACACAAAATATCGTATATCATCCATAGCATGGTCGTAAGCCTTAACTACCGCATCTTCATTCTTTTTGCTATCCCATTGATAGAGTCCAAACTCTCTTAGAGCATCTACACATCGGTCATTTATAAGAAGTTTTTTGTTGTTCAAAAAACAATCTGTTACTCTGATACCGTCTATAACATCATTGATAGCCGACTGTACCTTATAGCGTTTTTTCTTAAGCAAAGTAATAAACGAAGCTGCCGAAGGGTCAACTATCGTTCTTTTAATCGGCCGCTGACCTATCAGCCTTTTAAACTCCTTAAAATATTCCTCGTCGGTTTTCTGAACACCTTCTTCACGAGAGTTGTAGTAATATTCTTTAACTCTTAGCGCAAAGCTTTTTGTAACAAACCATAACCCAGCCGAAAACGGATTTGCAGTACCGTAGTCAATCGAAACATAATATTCGCCGTAATACTTCTTGCCTTTTTCATCAACAATGTAATATTTATCGTGAATTTTGTCGTAAAACTCGCGGTATAATACTTTGTTATCGAAATTCGGATAAACAAGGTCCTCAGAAACAACCCAAAGCCCTAAGATATACCTCTGATAAAAAATGCCCGAAAACAGCTGTTCGGTTTTCCTTATCATTTTTTCGGTCATAATCGGGTTATCCTGCATAAGAAAATGCAGATGAAAAGAATTTTTCTTATTTTCGCCATCCGAATCAAGTATCCACTCTTTATAGAACCAATGTTCAGGGTGTTCAGGGTTGCAGTTAAAAAACAACTTAGCATTTTCAATACTTGCAGTTCTCGCTACTGCCTGATTAACAAAACTTTTCGGCTGAAGTGCTACTTCGTCAAAGAAAACTCCTGAAAGCGTCAAACCTTGAACAAGAGCAGCAGAGCTCTCATCCTTACCGCCGAAAACATAAACAGAATTTTTATGCCCAAAACCGCTGACCTGTAAAACGTGTTTTGAACGAATGTATTTAAATTTAAATATTCCCGTCAGCATTTCAATATCGTTAATAATCTCAATGATATTTCGCTCTGTGCTCTGTACAGTCTTACCGCATATAGCAAAATTGCTTTTATCAAAATTCTTCATAGCCCATAGGATGAATGAAATAATCATAAAAACAGTTTTGCCGGAACGCACCGCGCCGTCGCAAATGAGTGCATCATAATCCATTGAAAAAGGAAATTTCAGTATCTTTAACTGCTTATCCGAAATCTTTTCAAACTTCATTTTTTCTTAACTCCACAAACACAAATAAAGGGGTAGCATAAAGCCACCCCAAAATTCGTTATTCTAACTCTGTATCGCCGGCAGTATTCTCGGCTTCAAGAGCTTTCTTAATCTCATCGATGATATCATCTTTTTTAGAAGATGTGATATCGATGCCATTCTGTTTTGCATATTCCTTGAGCTCAGGAATTGTCATTTTCGCAAACGGGTCAACTGTATCTTGAACATTGCCCTGACCGTCAGCCTCAACAGCTGGCTCTACCTCAACCTCAACAGCTGGCTGTTCGTTATCAGAGGATATAACAATATATCCTTTTGATTCGAGAGCTTTTTTTCTTGAAATAGTCGCAACTTTTTTAACAATGTTGCCTTCCTTGTTTCGCATTAAAAACATAGTTCAATTGCTCCTTTCTTTATCCCTCATAATAAACATGAGGCACGCCTGCTCTG
>JBGVHY010000098.1:0-3288 GCA_045122755.1 Acutalibacteraceae bacterium
TGAATATATTATACACTATTCATTTTCATTATGCTATACTTTAAGCGAAAAAAGTAGTATTTTTTAAAGCCAAAGGAGTTTTTATTTATGGAAAACAAAAAATATAAAATCGGTATAATCGGTTGCGGAGGGGAGAATTAATGAACTTCAAGAATAGCTTCTTTCGCACAGTGTGCAATCTCGCTATACCCGTAGCACTTCAGTCTATGCTTCAGGCTTCATTCAGCGTGGTTGACCAAGTTATGATTGGTCAGCTCGGCAGCACTGCTGTTGCAGGAGTAGGTTTAGCAGGGAAGTTTTCTTCGGTTTTCTCTGTGCTGGTTTCAGCCATAGGAGCAGTAGCAGGTATTATGATATCGCAATATATGGGACAGAAGCATCAAAAAGAAGTTCGCAGAAGCTTCAAAGTTAATCTGCTGATTGCAATCGGTTTAGCCGTAATTTTTACCGCCTTGTGTGTCCTGATACCAAGGCAGATTATGGGGCTTTATACCAAAGACAATAACACTGCTTTAGTTGCAGCGAATTATCTTGTAATTATTTCGGGAACTTTTTTGCCTCTTGCAGTCGCAACGTTGCTTTCAACTCTGTTTAGATGTATGGAAAAAGCGTCATTACCGCTTGTAGCCAGTATTTCTGCGGCGTTATTGAATACTTCTTTAAATTACATATTAATTTTCGGAAAATTAGGATTTGAGCCGATGGGCGCTCGTGGAGCAGCAATTGCAACAGTTATTTCGCAAGCGGCGAATATGTTGATTATGCTTGTGTTTTTAATTAAAAATAAAGATAAATTTAAAGCTAGTGATTCAAAGACCTTAAACAATACAAAGTTTAACTTTAAGCAATATGCTTATATGCTTGTGCCGATTCTTGTTTGCGAATTTATGTGGAGTCTCGGCGAAAATGTATATGCCGCTATATACGGACATCTGGGAACTGATGCTTGCGCCGCTATGACGCTCATTAATCCGATTCAAAGCCTGATGATAGGCGCATTATGCGGCTTGTCTCAAGCGGCAGGCGTAATTGTCGGAAAGAAGTTGGGGAACAACGAATACAAAGAAGCATATGAAGCATCTAAAAAGTTGATATATTACGGACTTTTCGGTGCGCTTTTACTTTCTGTATTAATAGTATTACTGCGTAATTATTATGTTGATTTTTATCAGGTAAACCAAACGGTAAAATTACTTATTAATCAAATTTTAATTGCCTATGCGATTATCGCTCCGTTTAAAGTGTTGAATATGATTGTAAGCGGCGGAATTATACGAAGCGGTGGAAAAACAAAATATGTGATGATGATTGATTTGATAGGAACATGGATATTCGGCGTTCCGCTGGGGTTAATTTCGGCGTTTTTATTGAATTTATCAATTCCGTATGTTTACTTTATTCTCTCATTAGAGGAGTGTGTCCGCTTCGGAATATCTATCATAGTTTTCATAAGAAAGCAATGGATGCGCACTTTAAGGTGAGGAATATATCCAAACGGTAAAATTCCATTAATTTAAATGCTCTTATCCTTGAAATATAATTCAACATTTATTGACTTTTTTAAGTTTTTGTTTTAAAATATACTAGCGAGTAGATTTTACGGTCGCGCTCAAACTTGATTTGAGTGAGGAAAGTCCGAGCATCACAGAGCAGGATAACGGCTAACGGCCGCCGGAGGCGACTCCCGGGATAGTGCAACAGAAATAAACCGCCCGCTTTTTGTGGGTAAGGATGGAAAGGCGAGGTAAGAGCTCACCGACGCTGTGGTAACACAGCGTGCCCTGTAAACCCTATCCGATGCAACATTGACAAGGGGCTATGCACTTGCTCGGTGCTACCCTGAAAAATGGCTTGAGGCAGCTGGTAACAGCTGTCCCAGATAGATGACCGTACACGACAGAACTCGGCTTACAGATTTGCTCGCTTTTTTTGAATATTCTGCGGTAGTTTTCTACCGCTTTTTTATTAAGGATTTAATTTATGAAAAAGAACGAAAAGGCAGTAATGCAGATTATTGATTATTCTACCGACGGTTTTGGTATTGCAAAAGCGCCTGACGGAATGACCGTTTTTATTCCCGGCGGTGCAGTAGGCGACAGAGCAGAAGTGCTTATTGTAAAAGAACTAAAAAAATTTTGTTTTGGTAAAATAATTGAGATTTTAGAGTCGTCAGCGGATAGAAATTCGCCTGATTGCGAGGTGTTTTCGCGTTGCGGCGGTTGTTCATACAGACATATTGATTACTCTGCCGAATTGCGCGCAAAACAAAAACGCGTTGCCGATGCAATATCGCGCATAGGCGGACTCCAAACGTCTGTTAATGAGGTGCTTTCTAACTGCAAGATAACACGTTACCGCAACAAAGGTCAGTATCCCGTAAGAGCGGATAAAGATGGCAGATGTGTTGCAGGTTTTTACTCGCTTCATTCACATAGGGTTATCCCTTGTGATGACTGCGTTTTGCAGCCTGAGGATTTTTCGGAAATTGTCCGTATTTGTATCGACTTTTTTAATGAAAAACGCATTTCTGCGTATGATGAGCAGACAGGCAAAGGGCTTGTCCGTCATATTTATCTTCGTCGTTCAGGAAAGACCGAAAAAACAGTTGTTTGCCTTGTAATAAACGGTAATAGCTTACCTTTTTCAGACGAATTAGTGGAAAAATTATCATCACGCGAATTTGTCAGCGGTGTAGTGCTTAATATAAACACAAAAAAGACTAATGTGATTCTCGGTGATAAGTGCAAAACGCTTTGGGGCGAGGAATATATTATAGATTCCCTGCTTGGGGTGGATTTTAAAATTTCACCGCTCAGCTTTTTTCAGGTCAATCGCGATATGACTGAGGTGCTTTATAAAACCGCCGCCGATTTCGCCGATGTAATCGGAAAAACTGTGCTCGATTTATTCTGTGGAGCAGGCACCATCGGACTTACAATGGCTTGCGATGCAAAAAAAATAATCGGCGTTGAAATTGTACCCGAAGCTATAGAAAACGCAAAGGAAAACGCGCGAATGAACGGAATTGAAAATGCCGAATTTATTTGCGATACTGCGGCGAATGCGGCGAGAATCCTTTACGATAAAGACGCTCACGCAGATGTTGTTATACTCGACCCGCCGAGAAAAGGCGCAACACCTGATTTGATTGATACAATCTGTAACGGCTTCTCTCCTGAAACAGTAGTTTATGTTTCCTGTGATCCTGCAACACTCGCTCGAGATTTAAAGATTTTCTCAGAGTTCGGCTACAAAACCGAAAAAATTCAACCCGTAGACTTGTTCCCA
>JBGVHY010000099.1:0-2588 GCA_045122755.1 Acutalibacteraceae bacterium
GCGATTTCTATACATCCATTAATCATTTTTGTAATTGAATAAACATCATCCATTTTTGTATCAAGCCTTGCATTGATAATGTGCATAGCGATAAATCCCGCTTCATCGGAAGTCATTTCAATGCCTAACTGCTTTTTCATCTGTTCAACGCAGTATTCGCCAAGCTTTAATTCCTCAGGATAAGATGTGCGGATAGAATCAAGCAGCGGATTTGTAAATTCAATGCCTTTTTTCTTTCTCTCAATCGCGAAAGCTATATGGTCGCTTAATGTTACGAGTAACGATTCGTTTAGCGTCGAAGAACACGTCTTTTTAATATGTTCTACAATGTCATTTGTAAAAACCATATATTCAAAAGGAATTTCTTTGAGCATGGAAATCATTTTTTTCTGCAACTCAGAATCGGTTATTAGATATGTTTTTTGAATTTGCGAAGGGTCTACAGTATCGCCATATTTTTTACCAAACCCGATTCCTTTGCCCGATACAATCTGTTCTCTGCCTTCATCATCAAGCACGCATAAATTATTATTGTTGATGGCTTTAATAACTTTCATAACTGTCTCCGTTTTTTGAAAAATAAAAAAGCCAACCTAATACACAATTATTATACTCTTAAAAACTGCGTAAAAAGTTGGTTATGCCCTTGCGGTAACACCCCAATATATGTTAACGAAATATTCTTTTTTTACTGTGTTTAATATAGCATAAACCAGCAAAATAGTCAACACATTTTTTCAACTTTAATTATTTTTGTGCAAGTTGTTGTAACGGCCGAAGCAATCACTATAAATGTTGCACAAAAGAGGGTTGATTTAAGTATTCCGCGTTTGAAAAATTATCCGCCTTGCAGTATTTTCGGCATTATGCTATACTGTGATTAAGATTAAATATTAAGAGGGACATATTTATGAAAATGATTATAAAACGCTTAGGCGCTTGTGTTTTAACGCTGATTATTGCGGTATCATTATTTGTCAGCGTTTCAGCTGAAACAGAAAACAGCGGTATCACAATTCTTTTTACTCATGATTTACATTCGCATCTTCTGCCTTCCGTTGATGAGGACGGCGGAGAGTTTGGCGGATATGCACGACTTATGACCGCTATACGCGAACAGAAAGAAAAATATCCCGATGCGGTATTGGTAGATGGCGGTGATTTTTCGATGGGCTCGCTTTTCCAGACTGCGTTCCCTACGAGTGCCATCGAATTGCGTATGATGGGCGCAATGGGTTACGATGTAACTACTTTTGGCAACCACGAATTTGACTATCTGCCTGAAGGTCTCACCTCAATGCTTAATGTTGCCGCAAACTGCGGAGAAACTGTTCCTGCAATCGTTGATGCCAATTACTTGCCGCCTGAAAAAGGAGAGGAAGGCTACAACGCCGAAATGTGGGCGGCGCTTGAAAACTACGGCGTAAAAGATTACATTATCCTTGAGCGCGGCGGCATTTATTTTGCGATTTTTGGTATCACAGGCTTTGATTCCGATGATTGTGCTCCGAATTCGGGTATGATTTTAGAAGACCCGGCTGAAACTGCGCAAAAAACAGTTGATACAGCAATTGCTGATTGCAAGGAAGCTTACGGCGCTGAGCCTGTTGTAATCTGCCTTTCGCACAGCGGCACTGAGAACGGCGAAGGCGAGGATTACGAGCTTGCTAAAGCGGTAAACGGCATTGATGTTATCGTGTCAGGTCACACTCATACAACGCTCGAAGAAGCAATTCAGGTAAATGATACCTATATCGTTTCTGCAGGCGAATACGGCAAAAATTTAGGCGTTGTTACCTTAAATCCCGACAAAACGCTTAAGAATTACGAGCTTATTTCTATTGATGAAAATGTAGAAGAAGATAAAGAAACTGCTAGTCTTGTAAGCAAATTCAAGAAAACGGTTGAAATAGACTATCTTGATGATTACGGGCTTTCGTTTGACGAGGTGCTTGTATCAAATAAATATAAATTTGACACAGTTTCTGAGGTTTATGCAACCCAGCACGAGTCTACGCTCGGAAATCTCTTTTCAGATGCTTACAAATGGGCGGTTGAAAATGCAACAGGTGAAGAGGTTGACATTGCGCTGACTGCCTCGGGTGTTATCCGCGAAACTATACCTCAGGGCGACGTTACCGTTTCCGATGTTTTCAATGCGGCTTCGCTGGGTGTTGGTACAGAAGGCGAGCTTATCGCAGTTTACATAACAGGTAAAGACCTTAGAAATGCGCTTGAGGTTGATGCCTCAGTTCAACCTCTTATGAAGGCGGCTCAGCTGTTCTTCTCAGGTGTTAAGTATTCATTCAACACCAATAGAATGATTTTCAATAAGGTTGACACCGCTTGTCTTGTTAAAAATGATGAAACAGAGGAAGAAATTGAGGACGAAAAGCTCTACCGCGTTGTAACCGGTATGTACGCAGGTCAGATGCTCGGCGCTGTTAAGGAAAGCTCATTTGGACTTCTCTCAATCACTCCTCGTGATAAAGACGGAAATCAGATTGAAGTTTCTGAGCTTAAAAACTACGTTGTTTATGATAAAGAAGGAAATCCGCTTAAAGAGTGGTACGCTATCGCTTCATATC
>JBGVHY010000100.1:0-5531 GCA_045122755.1 Acutalibacteraceae bacterium
TAGTTGATGCAGGACTTTTTCTTGATACGCACCCGAATGATAAAGAAGCACTGAATTACTTTAATAAAGTTAAAAAGCTTGCGGATGGTGCAAGAGAAGATTTTGAGAAAAAATACGGTCCGGTTATGATGACCTCAACTGAAGGTCATACAAAATGGGAATGGGCTTTAAAGCCATGGCCATGGGAGAGTGAAATTTAATGTGGGAATATCGTAAACAATTGCAGTATCCTGTTAAAATTGCAAGGGCAAACCCGGCGCTTGCAAAAATCATAATTACCCAACTTGGCGGTGCACGTTGCGTTTAGATATAATAAACGATAAAATATTACTTGAAGAAAATTTCTAATGTATCTGGTTCGTTTTTGGTTCTACTAAAGACTATTTTTTCTATTATAGAACGCAGAGCGATATTTTTTTCTTCAGGTATAGCAGTATCTGATGTAACGATATTCAACACAGAGGTTACTTTTTTTGCATAAGATTTTTTTGATTGCTTTTTAGGTGCAGAATATTTTTTAATTTCTTTTTCAATGGCTGAGATATTATTTAATATTTCAGCCTTATTTTTTTTATATTCGTCAAGAGTATCTATTCCATCAGCATAAGCAGCTTTTACTCTTTCGAGTTTGGAATTTTCTCTTTCGAGTAGTTTCGATAAATCTGCATTAGTATCGGGAATGTTTACGGTTTTTTCTGCTACATTAAAATTGTTTGTCAATAGTTTTTCTTTAATTTCTTCTATGACTGCCCGTTCAATTTTTTCTTGCGAAATATAATGCGAGGTCGGGCAACTTCCGCGTGCGTAGTTATGGCATTGCAGACCGTATATTTTGCCTTTAGTATTCGTTAGAGTCGCACCGCAAGAATGACAGCGAACTAATCCTTTAAGCATATATTGAAATGATTGGTCCGGCCTTTGGTATTTCGGATACAAATTTCTGACTTCTTCAATACGCTTTTGCGTTTTTTCAAAAAGCTCTTGTGAAATAATAGGCTCGTGGGTACCGTCGACTATAATAATATTTGGATTGTCGTAATCTCGCTTGCTTGCACCTGCGCCGTCGGTACACCAACGGATTTTACCGGCATAAATTGGGTTGTGCAATAAGTAATCTATAAATCGCTTATCAGGCTTGTTGCCATATCGGGTTCTGACTCCAAGTTCAGAATATTTACGAGTAATCGCGAGAGTGTTCATGCCGTTTACATAGTCGGTAAATATTCCTTTAACAAGTTCTGCTTGTTCAGGAACGACAACATACTGTCCGTTTTCGATTTTATATCCGTATGGTGCTACAGATACTACTCCGCCTTGTTTTACTTTTTGAGTCATACCGCGTTTAACTTCTTCGGCAAGGTTAATTGAGTAGTATTCGTCCATAGCCTCAATCATTGCTTCTACGAGAACGCTCATTTTGTCATCGCCTACCGGCTCGGAAACTGAAACAACATTTATTTTGCATTGCTTTTTAAGCATTGACTTATAAACTATGCTGTCTTCTCGGTTTCGAGCAAAACGGGAAAATTTCCAAACGAGAATTGTATCGAACGGTGTTGGTTTAGTTTTAGCGAGAGCAATCATCTGATTAAATGCAGGTCGTTTAACTGCAGTTCTGCCTGATATACCTTCGTCCATGAAAATATAATCGTTTGTTAGAATATAGTCGTGCGATTTAGCGAACTCTTTTATTTTAATGAGCTGCGACGCAGGAGAATATTCAAGCTGGTCGTCAGTTGATACACGAATATAGGCTGCTGCTATTTTCATTGGTTTCACCTTCTTTCTGTGTCAGCGGTTGGGGTTGGCTGTGTTAATTTCTATTTCAAACAATTCTTTAATTTTAATTATTTCTTTTTTTGACTCTTTTGAGTAATCACCGTTTATTATTTCATTACAAATAGTAATACAAAATTCAAACACTTCATTTTGATTTGTAAATCTTTTGTTACTGCAATAAATTCTATTATAAAATAGTGCTTCGTTTTTATATGTGTTTTTGTTTGAGCTACATATTTCATAAATTTTTTCTGTTGTGGAAACTGGAATAAAAGAAGAACGATTGCAACCTAATTGAGAAGCAAGTTTAATGAAAGTATTATATTCATAGCAATCACAATAAACAGGTGAGAGCATTATTGTTATACAAATAAGCGAAAAAATATTTTTCGCACTTGAATGCTTACTGAATTTTAGATTTAATACATCATAAGGATTTAAAAAATCTGAATAATTATCTTCTCGCATAAGGTCGCTTGATTTGAGTTTTTTGATTTTAATAAAACTACAATAGGTTTTATATATTTTAAAAAATATATCAGAAAAACTAGAAGGACCACGAATATCATTTCTGAATGTTACACCTGATAATCCGTATTCTTTCAATAAAAACTCAACAATAATTCTGTTTTTAATTTTTTCAACTAATTCAGAACCAAGCCCATATCCGCCGTATAAAATGATTAAACATATAATCGTTAATAAAAAAGCAAAAATAATTTCCATAAATTATTCCTCGTTTTGTATGTAAAAATATTGTTTGTCTTTAAGATATTTGTAAAAATCAATATATTTCAAGTTTACGACATTCAAAAGGCTTTTAACATCTGATTTGCTGAATTTTGCTGAATTTTTGACATCATTTATTATTTTGCATACTGCCGTTTTGTTTTCAGGTGTTTCAGTATCAAAAGATAATAATATTTGTTTTGCGATGGCTAATGTTGTGCTGCGCCGGGTTTCATGATAAGAGTCTGTGTACCCTTTATCGTAACCCTCATTATATCCATCTTTTTTTGCTTTCTTTTCTGTGACTGAATTTAAAAATATAGCGCAAAGAAAAAGAATACCTACTCCTATATACGAGTATTTATTAGAAAAAATCATTGCTAAGATTGTGAAGGCAACGTAACAAGCTATTAAAATTGTTTCTAATACTTCATCAATAGGTTTAGGAACATCAAATCTGCTAACTATGTTAAAGAAATTTTCAGTATTCTGCATTCGTTTTTCATTATGTTTTCTGATTCTTCGCTTATGAAGAAAATATAATAAAAAACCTAAAGCAATTACTAATAAATATAAAATTGTGATAATCGTATATTTTAAAGTTTCATTCATATTAACAAACTCCGAAATCTATATATTGTAATTTTTGTAATTAAATCTATATATGCTATATAGAAAATTATTTAAGCCATGTTTTCAGAATGAATTTCAGACTCTTTATTTTTTATATATAAGCCACTTGTGGCAAGCGCTTGCGCTTGGTTAATTAAAATATATTGTCCTTCTTCGTTTAATTCTCTGAAGTAATTTAATAATTTTTGCTCGTCAGCGTTTATGCTCTCCTGTAACTGCAGGGGAGCTTTTTTAATTTCTGATATTCCTAAAAGATAATCAGAAGAACAGTCAAGAATTTTTGCAATTTTAATCAACATTTCGTGGTCCGGTTCGCTTTTGTCAATTTCCCACATAGATACTGCGGAACGAGATACCCCAAGGAGTAAAGCAAACTTCGTTTGATTGATTGACTTTTCACTTCTTAATTTTTTAATTCTTTCACCTATCATTTTAATCCCTCCAATACTATTATAATGTCAACTTAATTGACAATCAATATTTTTCAAAAAAAATATGCCAAAGTACTTGACATTTGTAAAAGTGTGTGCTATTATAGTGCCAAGATAATTGGCAAAGGAGTGAAAGTGCTTGGCAATTCGAGAAAAAAGAATAGCAAAAGGGTTGACTCAAGACGAGTTGGCAACGGCATTAAATATTCGCAGAACAACTGTTTCAATGTGGGAAACAGGAAACAGTATGCCAAGAGGCGAGGTATTGATTAAGCTTGCCAAAATACTTGGATGTACTATTGACGAGTTATTCGGTGAAGAAAATTTTGATAAGGCGGAGTAGCATGATGGAAATTAAAATTACAGGTTCAACAAAAGAAATAGCCGACTTTGTAAATGCGTTACAAAATCGGCATATCAAGTGCGATAAATGTGAAAAACGAAAAGAGAAGATTTTAAAACATATCAATACTAAATTTTAAAATCTTTTAATTTTCTAAGTATTGAATTGCAGTTTTTGAAGAGAACTTGCGCATTGCTTCTCTCGACATCTGAAATAGGAAGTTCATCAAGAATACTTGATGTATCATCTTTTAAATTATCAACTGCAATGTATATTGTTTCTAATTCTTGTTTTGAAAAAGAAAAATCCATTATTTACACCGCCTTTCAAAAAAAAGTATAGCATAAGGCGGTAAAAATTGCAATAAAGCCGAAAAAGGGTTAGTAGTAGGCAGTTTACAAACCAGTAACCCTGAGACCTTGAATCAAGGGCAACAGTGATTGCGTAAGGCAACGACCACGCTGTTAGGTAGACTATTACATCATAGGAAGGATGAGGGTAAATGAAAAAGACAGTAGTGTTTGATTTTGATGGAGTAATACACAGTTATACAAGTGGTTGGAAAGGCGAAAGTGTTATACCTGATTTGCCTGTTTTGGGCATAAAAGAAGCCATTTCAGAAATTAGAAAATCAGGATATGAAGTCGTTGTAGTATCAACTCGTTGTGCTACAAACGATGGCATTAAAGCAGTAAATAAATATTTGCTTGAAAATGGAATTGTTGTTGATCGAGTTTGCAAAGAAAAACCACCTGCTATTGTGTATATAGATGATAGGGCAATTTGTTTTGACGGCAAACCTCACAATTTGCTTGATAAGATTAACAACTTTAAGCCGTGGTATTTATAAGGCGGTGTTGATAAATGAGCATAGTTTTATTTTCAATTATAGGAGCAAGTATTAAGGCTGGTACGGCTTATTGGATTTGCTTCGGCATATATTGTCTATTCCAAGTTTTAAAAGTTGTTATAGAAATTTATGAAAAAACAGATATTTAAAGGCGGTGTTGATAATGCGTGATAGATTGATTGAGTTGATTTCCTACGTGCAATATATGGGCGGTTTAGAAGAAAAACTTGCAGATTATCTTCTTGAAAATGGTGTTATATGTCCGCCTGTAAAGGTTGGCGATACGGTGTATTGGGTTACAGTTTGGGATGGTTACGCAACGCAAAAAGACCATAAAGAGATTGTAAACTCCATTACGGTTAATGAGAACGATATTTATTTTTCAACCAAGCACAAAACATTTAAACTATCAGATTTTCGAAAAAGTTGGTTTACAGATAAAAATGAACAAAGCAAGGTAGTCGGCATAATGCAGAAAGCACGCAAAGAAGCAGAAAAAGCATTGGGTGGTGTGCAGGAATGATTGAAAATTTAAAAATGCATATTCAAGAACAATTTGCTGAATGTTGTTGTCTTGATGACGGTGCGTAACCCCTTTAAGTTTTTTCATTTTTTCTCCTATAAAATATTTCCATATAAAACACTATTACTATTACATCATTCAACGAACGCACCGTTATATATAAAATCTGCCTCGGGGAAAGGCAAGACCCCCGAGGCAGAGAAAACTATTTTGTTTTAAATTCATGGTGGGTGTTCAGTATAG
>JBGVHY010000101.1:0-3601 GCA_045122755.1 Acutalibacteraceae bacterium
TAGTAATAATAATTATGCTAAAAAGAATAAATATTATGGTGAAATATGATAATTGATATAACAGGAACTATGCTGACTCCGGGAAACTGTGGGATAAATTGTTTAGGCAATGGAAAACACAAAGACGGTTTGGGAAATATAATCGAAATATGTTGTGAAGAATGTAATTATATGCTATGCTGTCTTGAAACTCACAATGCTGATAATTGCAAAACCTGCGAAGATACATATTGTCCCTGCTCGCCAAGTTTAAAAATATTTTGAAATAGCAAAAAACACTTCATTACCAAGTCCTTTTTTGCTTGTAAAAAGGCGTAAAATATGATATAATGCTTACAATTTACGAGGTGAAATTTATGAGAATTATATTTATACGTCACGGCGAGCCGGACTATTCGATAGACTCGCTTACCGAAAAAGGCTGGAAAGAAGCAGAATTAGTCGGCGAGCGACTGAAAAACATAGAAGCTGATGCGGTTTACTGCTCACCGCTTGGCAGAGCAAAGGATACGATGAAACCGTATCTTGAAAAGAGCGGAAAAACCGCTGAAATTTGCGATTGGCTTGAGGAATTTAACTATAAACAAGTCAAAGACCCGCAAACAGGAAAAGAGAGAATTGTCTGGGACTTTAAACCTGAATTTTTTGATGATAATCAGGAGTTTTTTGATAGAAACGATTGGCTTAAGGTCGATTTTATAAAATACAGCGAAGTGCCGAAAACAGTTGATTACGTTTTCTCGCAGTTTGATGAATGCTTGAAAAAGCACGGCTACGAGAGACAAGGTACATACTACAAGGTAAATAAGGAAAATCACAAAACACTACTTTTCTTCTGCCATTTCGGTGTTGAAGCGCTTTTATTATCACACTTATTCAACACATCACCGCAGATTATGTCGCATAATTTTATTGCGTTGCCTACCTCGGTTACAACGCTTATAACTGAGGAACGCGACAAGGGCAAGGCGTATTTCCGCTGTCAGGCTTTCGGCGATATTTCACATCTTTACAAAGCCGACGAAGAGCCGTCATTCGCAGGACGTTTCTGCGAATGTTACTCCGACCCCGAGCGACACTAATCAGGAGAATAGCTATCGGCGGTACGCAATACCAACCTAGCGCGAAAAGCTCTGACCATATCGGTCAGAGCTTTTTATCTTTATTATATATTCAATTTATATGTAAAGATACCGCTTTGCAAACAATTATTCAGCTGCTTCTTCAGCCTCTTTCTGTTTTGCAAAACACTCGCTGCAGTAAACAGGACGGTCCTCGCGAGGCTGGAAAGGAACTCTTGCTTCGCCGCCGCAAGCAGCACAAGTTGCTGTGAACATTTCACGAGCAGCTTTTGAAGCAGCCTTTCTTGCATCACGACAGGATTTGCAGCGCTGAGGCTCATTTACGAAGCCTTTAGCTTCATAAAACTCCTGCTCGCCTGCGGTAAATATAAACTCCTGACCGCATTCTTTACATACTAAGGTTTTGTCTTCAAACATTTTGCTAATACCTCTCTAAAAATATTCTTTATACTAAACCCCTTAAACGGGATTAAAGTCCTTTTTATTTAAGTTTCTTCCGAAGTCGCTGAATCGCATTATCAACAGACTTTTTTGAGCACGAAAGCTTATCGGCTATTTTCTCATAAGAATAACCCATCAAATAAAGTTCTAAAACATTCTGTTCATTCTGTGACAATTTTTCCGTAATTCTTTGTCGCAGATGTTCAACGTTTTCTTTTGAAATTACAACCGCCTCAGGATTTTCAGATACTTTATCCTGTAATTCATACTCATCTTCAATAAAAATGAGCGCAGATTTCGGAATCTGCTTTTTCGCAAGTGATTTTCTTACTGATGACAAAATATTGCGGTCAATACACATATAAGCGAAGGTTGAAAACGAAGTTCCGAAATCGATTTCATAATTGTTAACTGCATTTATAAGCCCGATATAGCCTTCCTGAACTAAATCCTCAAAATCTATTCCGCTTTTATCGTAAACACCGGCACGCGAACGCACCGTAAACAGATAACGCGCAAACAGCGCGCTGTAAGCCTCCTCATCGCCATCTTTGCAAAGCGCGATAAGCTCATTGTCATCAAGTGAATGAAATTTATCAAACATAAAACGGGTGTAATCTCTCACAAAACATTAATAGTATAATTATAATACCAATTATTTCAGTAATTGTCAAGGTATTTTTTATTAATTTGTATAATAGTTTTAAATAATGGAATTATTTTTTGTATAAAATGTCAACTAATCAGCTGGTTTCTTAATATTTTAAGTAGATTTTTTTCTTTTCGCGATACCTGCACCTGTGAAAGCCCGAGCGCTTTCGCAGTATCGCTCTGCGTTTTATCCTTAAAATACCGTAATGTGATTAAATCGCGGTCGGTCGGCTCTAGCTTTTCAAGCGCCTGAATCAGCGCAATTCTGTTAAGCGTTTTTTCCTCGGTGCTGACTGATGCTTTGTTGCTGAGTCCCTCGTCACTATCCAACGATTTTACCGCAACTGAGGCACTTATCGCCTGAGTTATCTCTTCGGCTGAAATATTCATTTTCTCGGCTAATTCGGTTACTGTCGGCTCTCTTCCAAGTGTTGTTTGGAGTCTATCGCTTTCGCGCTTTACTTTAAGCGATAATTCTTTTAAAGATCGCGAAATTTTCACAGGGTTATTGTCCCTAAAAAGCTGCTTTATCTCGCCGAAAATCACAGGTACTGCGTATGTAGAAAATTTAAAGCCTTTTGACTCATCAAATCGCTTCGCCGCTTTTACAAGACCTATGCACCCTGCAGAATATAGGTCGTCATATTCGATTCCGCGCTCCGTCATTTTGTGACAGCAGGCATGAACAAGACCGAGGTTTTCATTAACCAGTTTTTCATAATTCATCGCGAGTTTATCTGTTTGTAAAACGTTACGGTTGTGCCTTTGCCTACGGTTGAGGTAACTCGGATTTTATCGGTAAACGATTGCATTACCGCAAATCCAAGTCCTGCACGCTCTGACCCGCCTGTTGTATAAAGCGGCTCCATTGCTTGTTTCACATCGGGAATACCGCACCCTTTATCACGGATTTTAATACAAACGCGGTTATCGGAAAGGATTTTTACCGAGATAAAAATATCGCCCGTTTCTTCCTTGTAAGCGTGGACAATACAGTTTGTAACCGCCTCGGAAACAGCGGTTTTGATATCAGAAATTTCCTCAACAACAGGGTCAAGTTGAGCTACAAAAGCTCCTACGGCGACACGTGCAAAGCTTTCGTTTGCGCTTTTTGCCGGGAGCTGTAATTTAAAACTGTTTACTACCTTCATATTGTATCTACCCTTTCTATTTTCGCAAGCCTGTCCATTCCCGCAAGTTTAAGCACGCGCAACGTGTTCGGAGAAGGATTTTTTATAGTTATCACACCGCCTGAAGCTTTCATCAGTTTGTATCTGCCCATGATAAGTCCTATTCCCGAGCTGTCCATAAAAGTCACATCCGAAAAATCAAGGACTAAAGTTTTCGGTGAGCAGTTTTCAATTTCATTGTCAATTTTTTCTCGTACACCTTTAGCGGTGTGGTGGTCTATTTCGCCGTCGAGTAAT
>JBGVHY010000102.1:0-3391 GCA_045122755.1 Acutalibacteraceae bacterium
CACTTCTTTACGGAGTGTGCCTTGTTGAGCACCTTTTTATTTTATAAAACTCTAGTATATCTAAAGGCTTCCAACGAGTTGTCAAAGATGCCAACCCTGCGAGGTATCTATAAGATTATCGAAACGCGTCAATTCACGTCATTCTAAGCGGTACAACGCGAAGTCGAAGAAGCTTAATTGCCCGAAAGTGCAAACATCATTGCACCTTAGATGCTACGTAAGCTGTTATCAAATCCGCTACGGCTTTGATATCGTCGGCATAAACTGTTTCAATCGGGGTATGCATATATTTAAGCGGTATTGAAATAAGCGCAGTTTTAATGCCCGATTCCGTAACTGTTACAACGTCGGCATCGGTTGAGGTAAGTCCGTTCATCGGCTCAAGCTGATAAGGGATACCATTTTCCTCTGCGATACCGATAAGTGAATTGGTTATTTTCTTATCTAAAATCGGCGAAATGCCTATCATTGCACCTTTTTGACACTCACCGCACTTGGATTTATCAGCCCCCGGAGAAACTCCAAACGAAACATCTACAACAATTGCTTCATCAATATTTTTACCAAATGCGCCTATGCGCGCACCGCGGTTGCCGAGCTCCTCACCGCTTGCGAAAAGTACGATAATATTATTTTCAGGCTGACCTTTTTCTTTTAAATTTTTTGCAACCTCAATCATTGCTACGCAACCGCTGCGATCGTCAATTGATTTTGCGGTAATATAGCCGTTTGAGAGTTCTTTGGCGGTTGTGTTAAAAGTAACAAAATCACCGATGGAAACAAACTCGCCGACATTCTCCATACCTGTATCAACCAAAATTTCACCAAGATCGGAAAACTCGCCCGATTTATCCTTAGCCAAATGCGGAGGAGTCGAAGTGAACACGCCGACAACCTCTTTTTTGCCGTGAACAGCGACTGTCTGCGCAGGAAGCACGCGGATATCAACACCGCCTACCTTTGAAACGCGCAGGAAACCGCCTTTTAAGATATTAGTAACAGTAAAACCGATTTCGTCAATATGCGCCTCGATAAGCGTTGTTTTATCACTTTTACCTTTTATAAACCCGAACACCGAGCCTGTAAGGTCGGTTTTTATCTCATCAACATACGGCTTTAATAACTCTGATGCAAGCTCAGCCGCCTGATGTTCACTGCCGATAAAACGCGCATTACAGAGTTTCATTAGATTTTCTTTCATTATTTAAGCTCTCCTACGATTTTTTTGAAATGTCTGCCGCGCTCTTCAAAATCCTTGTATTTATCAAAGCTTGCCGAGGCAGGTGATAACGAAATCACATCACCGCTGACAGCGTTTTCACGCGCAATAGCAACGGCGTTTTCAAGAATATCTGTTCTTATAATCTTAATTGCATCAGGGTTATAGGCTTTATCCTCTTTTACCGCTTTCTCGATTTTATCAGCGGTTTCACCGAGTAAAACAAGCACCTTAACATACTCATTCAGCGCACCTGAAAGCGTTGAATAATCAAGCTGTTTGTCCGAACCGCCTGCGATGATGATAACCTTTTTATTAAAGGCTTTAAGCCCTGCGGTAACTGAAGCAGGTGAGGTCGCGATTGAATCATTATAATATCTTACACCGTCTAATTCGCGAACAAATTCAATTCTGTGCTCAACACCGCCAAAGGTATTCGCAACCTCGGCGATATATTTGTTTTCAACCTCTCCGTGAAGAATTGAAATCGCGGTAAGATAGTTTTCAACATTGTGCATACCCGGGATTTTAATATCGTCTTTATGCACAATTCTTTCTGTCTTGCCGTTTTCTATGAAGCACAACCAGCCTTCATCATCAAGGTAAGAACCGCGTTCTACTTTTCCAAGATGTGAGAAGAAATAAAGATTACCGCGAACGTATTCAGCCAGAGACTTTGTTTCCTCGTTATCGTAATTAAGTACCGCGCGCGAAAAAGCATTCTGATGAGCCAAGATATTCACCTTTGCGCCGATGTACTCAGCCATATCCTTGTGAACATTAAGATGGTCAGGGTAAACGTTAGTGATAGCCGCAACATCCGGCGATTTTCTCATAGAAATAAGCTGGAAAGAAGAAAGCTCGACAACGCAAATGTCATCAGCGGTCATTTCTTCGATAAGCGGAAGAAGCGGAGTTCCTATATTTCCACCTTTGTAAACCTTTTTACCGCTTTTTTCGAGCACTTCGGCGCAGATTGTGGTAGTAGTGGTTTTGCCGTCAGTACCTGTCAGCGCATAAATTTTGCAAGGGCAGATATCAAAGAAAACTTCCATTTCCGAGGTAACAACAACGCCTTTTTTTTGAAATTCCTGCAAAACAGGTAGAAGATAATACATACCCGGAGCGCGGAAAATAATATCAACATCAAGATTATCAAGGTAGTCTTCGCCGCATTTTATGCGCGCGCCGTTATCCGTGATTTCCTTTATAATTTCAGCAGAAAAAGCGCTTTCCTCCTTGCGGTCGCAAACGGTAATATCCGAACCGTAACGCGAAAAGAGCGACACAAGCGGTAAATTGGAGCGCCCGATACCGCAGAATGCGATTTTTTTGCCTTTCATACTATTCAAAAATCTTTCAACACGACTATCCATAAAGGTTTAAACCTCCTAAAACCTAACAATTCTCTTACCTTTTATTATACTTCTCTTATTATAAAATATCAACCATTTTTTGATTTACTTGGTTTGATTTGAGCTAGTGGTAGCTTTCGTAGGGCAGTAGCATTATGCCATACTATGTCTTTTTTATTGAAGTCACAGCGAGTCTTCTCTCTTTACAAGTGCATCTAGTCTTCGACCCGATTTTTGCGCTCGTGAGAAGAACAGGCGAACACATAGACTCGCTCCTACAATATACCAAAAACACCTCTATATTTGTAAGGAACGGTGAGTCTCGCTCTATTTTAATTTCATTGAGCCGAAGGCTCCTTCACCTCGCAACCCGTATAATACCACTGTAAAATTTCTTTATAACTACTTCCCTCATCCGCCATAAACTTTGCGCCGTACTGGCTCATTCCTACTCCATGACCGAATCCTCGGACGGTGAAAACAAACTTATTATCCTCATATTTTAGGTCAAAATTTGCACTCCTAAGACTGAAAGCCTCACGAACCTTCTGCCCCGTAAAGCTCTTTTTGCCTATTTTTATCGTCTTAACCGTACCGCTTTCAGTGGTCTTTGCTTCTCCAATATAATTTTTTTCAAGTTTAGGCAGAGTTCCGCCGATTGCTTTAAGCTTTGATGCAAACTCCTGTTTTATATATGTAACAGTGCTTAAATACGAGGGATTGAGTAGGTCGGAGATGCTCTCAACTGAGGTTAAATACGGATAATCGCCGCCCCAAATGTCCTTTGCATTTTCGGTTTTTCCGCCCGAAGTATCAT
>JBGVHY010000103.1:0-6546 GCA_045122755.1 Acutalibacteraceae bacterium
AACTTATCGAAGCAGTACATCTTTTCGATGTTAAAGCAGAAGATGTTGACGTGCTTGTTCACAGAGAAAGCATTGTTCATTCAATGGTTGAATATACTGATAACTCTGTTATTGCTCAGCTCGGTGTGCCTGATATGAGAATTCCTATTCAGTACGCTCTCACCTATCCCGAGCGCTATGAATCACCTGTTTCGCAGCTTGATTTAGCTAAGCTTTGTACTTTAAGCTTTTATCAGCCTGATACCACTGCTTTCGGCTGTCTTGATGTCTGTAAAAAAGCCATTGCAAAAGGCGGACTTGTGCCGACAGCGGTAAACGGCGCTAACGAAGTTGCGGTATCGCTGTTTTTGCAGGACAAAATAGGATTCTTAGATATCGAAAATATCGCCCGAGAGGCTTATGAGAATCAAAAACAGGTAAACTATTCTACTGTGGGGGAAGTTATCGAAGCAGACAAAGCGGCAAGAGAAGCCGTTTATTCAAAATATTTATAAGAGGCGATTATCATAACTACTTTTCTTAACATCTGGAACACAGTCTGGCCGATTATTATAGCGGTAATTGTTTTCGGACTTATAGTTTTTATTCACGAATTTGGTCACTTTATTTTTGCTAAACTTTTTAAAATAAAAGTAAATGAGTTTGCCATCGGTTTCGGTCCGTCAATTTTAAAATGGCAAAAAGGCGAAACAAAATACGCATTACGCATCTTACCTTTCGGCGGTTACTGCGCAATGGAAGGCGAAGATGAGGACAGCGAAGATGACCGCGCTTTTTCCAAGGCAAGGGTCTGGCAAAGAATTATCGTTGTTGCCGCAGGTGCAGTATTTAATATTCTTTTAGGATTTGTCTTGATGGTTTCAACCGTTACTATATCAGGTGCTATCCAGAGTGAAAATCTGCTTGCGACCACTCGTGTGGCATCTTTCACCGAAAATGCAACTACAAATCAAAACGATGGACTTCAAGAGAAAGATGTTATTAAAAAAATCAACGGAAGAACCGTTCTTTCGGTTGAAGAAGTTTCTTATATTCTCGGTACTGCCGAGAGCAACAAAGTTGATTTAGTTGTAGAGCGCAACGGCGAGAAAATCGAATTAAAAGATGTTGAATTCCCGAAAGAAGAATACGAGGGTCAGAGCTATCTTACAATTGACTTTTATTTTAAAGGTGAAAAATTATCCATTGGCTCTGCTTTAAAACAGGGCTTCTGGCGCACAGTTTCAATGGGCAGAATCGTGTTTATGTCACTTGGAGATTTAATAAGCGGTAAATTCGGATTAAACGAGGTTTCAGGTCCTGTCGGCGTTACTCAGGTGCTTTCCCAGGCGGTTACTACTACTGCAACCAACGGATTGCAAGGTTTAACGTCATTGCTTAAAATACTTTGCCTTATAACCGTTAACCTTGGTGTATTCAATCTTCTTCCTATTCCTGCGCTTGACGGCAGCAGAATATGGTTCTTGATAATTGAATGGGTACGAGGAAAACCTGTTAAACGTGAGGCACTTGTTCATTCAATCGGTATGATGATACTGCTTGGCTTTATGGTGCTTATTGTCTTTAAGGACTTGTGGTCCTGGATTTTTAACTAAAGGTGAAAATATATGGCTTTATATACTAAACAAGTAAATATAGGAAATTTAGCGATAGGAAACGGCAATCCTATCGCTATTCAGTCAATGCTTAATATTCCGGCTCACGATGTAGATGGCAATGTAAAACAGGCAATCGAGCTCGAAAAAGCGGGTTGCGAAATTATTCGCACAGCAGTTCCTGATTTAAAGGCGGTAAAGCTGATTGATGCGCTTAAAAATGCTGTTTCAATCCCTGTTGTAGCCGATATACATTTTGACTACCGAATTGCGCTTGAATGTGCTGAGGTTGGTGTTGATAAAATCCGAATTAACCCAGGCAATATCGGCGATGATTCCAAGGTAAAACAGGTTGCAGATATTTGTAATCAGAAAAACATTCCGATAAGAATCGGCGTAAACTCTGGCTCGGTTGAGAAAAATATTCTCGCTAAATACGGCGGTGTTACTGCTGAGGCGTTAGTAGAAAGCGCAATGTATCACACAAGATTGCTTGAAAAATTCAATTTTAACGATATTGTGATTTCAATGAAAGCATCTGATGTTAAATTAATGTTTGATGCTTATAAAAAAGCAGCTGAAATAGTTAATTACCCGTTGCATCTCGGCGTAACCGAGGCAGGTACAAAATATAAAGGAATCATTAAATCAGCGGCAGGTATCGGCGGTCTGCTTTTAAACGGTATCGGCGATACTATAAGAGTTTCACTTACTGACAATCCGATAGAAGAAATTAAAGCCGCAAAGGATATTTTAAAATCTATCGGGCTCAGAAACGGCGGTGTGAACATAGTTTCCTGCCCTACCTGCGGAAGGACAAAAATTGATTTAATAGGACTTGCTAACCGCGTTGAAAATGCGCTGGAAAAGTGCGATAAAAATATTACCGTTGCGGTTATGGGCTGTATTGTAAACGGTCCGGGTGAAGCAAAGGAAGCCGATATCGGCATTGCAGGCGGCGACGGTTGCGGAATTATTTTTAAAAAAGGCGAAATACTGAAAAAAGTGGATGAGGAAGATTTATTCTCCGAACTTATGAACGAAATTGAAGGAATGTAATTTATAATGAATAAAAGAGTTATTGATGTTTTCGGCAACGTGCTGAATACTGAGATAAAAGAAAAAATCAAGGATATGACGCTCTCCTACTGCGGAATTAACAGAGAAAACAGATTCTTAAAATGCGAAGCGGTAGCCGATGAATACATATATGAAACAACAGCAAACGATTTGCGCCAGCAAATTAAAGACGGAATGAGTCTTAACGCTATTGTTTTTGATATTGTTTATCAGAATTTAGAGCTTAAAAATGAGTATTTCAGCGATATTTTTGTAGGCATCAAGCGCAAATACTCTGGTCTTAACGGTTTTTTCAATGATGCTGAATTTAATTTTGAAAATAATGTTCTTACCATTGATTTAAAATACGGCGGAATTGAAATTTTAGAGCAATTAAATACTAAGAAAAAAATCAAAGATTACATAAGCGAGCATTTCAGTGTATTTATTGAGGTAGAATTCACAGGGACTCTCGAAGTAACCGTTGAACAAAATGAAGAGGTTGCAAGACAAGCGGCTCAGGTGCTTAAAGAAAAACAGGAACAGGAAAACAAGCCTAAGAAAATTAAACATTCAGGACCTCCTCCTGCAGGACTTAAATATTACCCTGATTCTATGCAGTTAATATATGGCAGACCGCTTAGAAATAATGTCGAGCCGACACCGATTAACGAAGTACGCCCCGATTTCGGGTTTGCAACTATCTGGGGCGATGTTTTCAAGTTTGATTTTCGTGAAACTAAATTCGGAAACCGCTACAGAATAAGTATTTATGTTACTGACTACACAGGCTCATATATTGTTAAAACGCTTTCCCCTATTGAAGCGGCTGAATTTAAAAAGCTTGAGGATATCGAGGGTAAGACCGTAATTGTAAAAGGTCGTATTGATTATGACCAGTTTGAGCGTGAAAACGTTCTTAATCCCGACACGATCTGCATTGTCGACAGATATTATGAAACCGACAAGGCAGAGGAAAAACGTGTTGAGCTTCATATGCATACAAATATGTCGTCAATGGACGGTATGGCTCCTGTTGAGGATCTTATTAAAACTGCCTACAAATGGGGTCACAAGGCAATTGCGGTGACTGACCACGGTGTTGTTCAGTCTTTCCCTGCCGCTATGAACGCGGTTGAAAAGATTCGCAAAGGCGGCGGTGATTTCAAGGTAATTTACGGAGTTGAGGCATACTTTGTAAATGATATTGTTACTGCGGTAAAAGGCTCTGATAACACACCTTTTGACGGCGAATTTGTTGTTTTTGACGTTGAAACCACAGGTTTAAGTCCTGCTACCGACAGACTTACAGAAATCGGTGCGGTTAAGGTTAAAAACGGTGAGATTACAGAGGAATTCAATACATTTGTAAATCCGAAAATTCCTATTCCTAAAAAGATTACCGAGCTTACAGGCATTACAGATGCAATGGTAGCAGACGCACCAAGCGAAAAAGAAGCCTTGCAGAGTTTTATTGAATTTTGTGGCGGTTGTACTTTAATTGCGCATAACGCCGACTTTGATATGTCATTTATCAATTCAGCATCGGCAAGAAATGAGATAAATTATTACCCTACCTATATTGACACTGTTCCTATGGCTCGTTCGCTGTTGCCTGATCTTAAAAATCATAAGCTTGATACTGTAGCCAATGCCCTCAAACTACCTGAATTTAATCATCACCGTGCTTGTGATGATGCAAGAATTTTGGGTCACATCTTTATCAAATTTATTGATATGCTCGAGGCACAGGAATACAAATGTACTGCTGATATCAACTCAGCCCTTGCCGGCGGCGATTGGCAGAAGCTACGCCGTTATCATATGATTATTCTTGCGCGTAACTCAACAGGTCTTAAAAATCTTTACAAGCTTGTTTCAATAGCGCATCTTAATACCTATTACAAAGGTCGAGGCGCATCAATGCCTTGTATTTTAAAATCCGACCTAGATAAGCACCGCGAGGGTCTTATCATCGGATCTGCCTGTGAAGCCGGTGAGCTTTACAGAGCAATATTGCAGAAAAAGCAATGGGGCGAACTGCTGCAAATTGCATCATACTATGATTATCTTGAAGTTCAGCCTAATGGCAACAATGAATTTATGTTAAGAAACGGTACTCTTAATTCAGAATACGAATTAAATGAGCACACCAAAACTATAATCCGACTTGCTGAAAAGCTTGACAAACCTGTTGTAGCTACCGGTGACGTTCACTTCTTAAAGCCTGAGGATGCAAAATTCAGAGCGATTTTGATGGCGGGTAAAGGCTTTAAAGATGCTGATGACCAAGCTCCGCTTTATCTTAAAACTACTGATGAAATGCTTAAGGATTTCGCATTTTTAGGGGAGAAAAAAGCAAGAGAAGTCGTAATTGAAAATACAAATTTGATTGCTGATATGATTGAAGATATTCGCCCTGTGCCTGAGGGAAGCTTCCCTCCTACCATTGAAGGCTCAGACGATACACTTAGAAACGACTGCTACAACAATGCAAAGGCTAAATACGGCGACCCGTTGCCTGAGATTGTGCAGAAACGACTTGATAAAGAGCTTAATTCAATTATCAACAACGGATTCTCAATCATGTACGTTTCGGCGCAGAAGCTGGTACTTGATTCAAACGCTCATGGATATCAGGTAGGCTCGCGAGGTTCGGTAGGCTCTTCATTCGTTGCCACCGCCGCTGGTATTTCGGAGGTTAATCCGCTTGCGCCGCACTATGTTTGCAGTAAATGTAAACATTCAGAGTTTATTACCGACGGCTCGGTAGGTTCAGGTTTTGACTTACCGCCGAAGAATTGCCCTGAGTGCGGTACTCCTATGGACCGCGACGGTCACGATATTCCTTTTGAAACATTCCTTGGATTCAAGGGTGATAAAGTACCTGATATCGACCTTAACTTCTCGGGCGAATATCAAAGCTCAGCGCATAAATACACCGAAACTCTTTTCGGCTCAGAAAACGTATTTAAAGCAGGTACAATCGGCACGGTTGCATCAAAAACCGCATTCGGTTTTGTAAAAAAATACGCTGATGAGAGAGGATTAAATCTTTCAAAAGCTGAGATTGAGCGTCTAACAATAGGTTGTACAGGAATCAAACGTACAACAGGTCAGCACCCTGCGGGTATGATTATCGTGCCGAATGATAAGGATATTTACGACTTCTGCCCTGTTCAGCACCCTGCTGACGATACAGAATCGGATATCGTAACAACGCATTTTGACTTCCATTCAATTCACGATAATATCTTAAAACTTGATATTCTCGGTCATGATGTGCCGACCATTTATCACTATCTTGAAGAAAATACAGGTATTCCTGTTATGAGCGTTCCTATGTCCGATGAAAAGGTTATGAGCTTGTTTAACTCAACTGAGGCGCTCGGCGTAACCTCTGAACAAATAGGTTCGCTTACAGGTACTTTCTCACTTCCTGAGCTCGGTACTCCGTTTGTTCGTGGAATGTTGGTTGAAACAAAACCTAAAAATTTCTCTGACCTTTTACAGATTTCAGGTCTTTCTCATGGTACTGATGTATGGCTCGGAAACGCTCAGGAGCTCATTAAAAACGGTACTTGCGACATTTCAAACGTTATCGGTACACGTGATAATATTATGGTTTATCTTATCCACAAGGGTATGGACGAAGGACGTGCCTTCAAAATCACCGAAACAGTTCGTAAAGGTATGATTGCTTCGGGTAAGATTTCAATGGAAGATTGGGAATCGATGAAGGACGATATGAGAGCTTGTAATGTTCCTGAATGGTATATTGGCTCTTGCGAAAAAATCAAGTATATGTTCCCGAAGGCACACGCTGCGGCATATATGATTTCAGCACTCCGTCTAGGCTGGTATA
The DNA here is from genome assembly GCA_045122755.1 of Acutalibacteraceae bacterium. Taxonomy (GTDB): domain Bacteria; phylum Bacillota; class Clostridia; order Oscillospirales; family Acutalibacteraceae; genus RUG11462. The sequence goes on from JBGVHY010000103.1 coordinate 6,520, forward strand.
AGGTATACAAGCCACTTGAGTATTACG
>JBGVHY010000104.1:0-12361 GCA_045122755.1 Acutalibacteraceae bacterium
TAAGGGAAAAGAAGCTTTTTTTATTCAGCTCCCGTCAAAAAATTTGATTTAAGTATGATATCCGTACCTCACTACCCTTAGGGGAAAAGAAGCTTTTTTATTCAGCTCCCGTCAAAAAAATTGATTTAAGTATGATATCCGTCCCTCACTACCCTTAAGGGAAAAGAAGCTTTTTTTATTCAGCTCTCATAAAAAATTTTAGTTTGATTATTCTTTACTCACTATTCATTAAATTAATGAAAAACGCTGAGGCGAAACTCAGCGTTTTATTAATTTATTTTGTGTGCCAGATGCCCTTTGCATAATCCATAATTGAGCGGTCAGATGCAAAAATACCTGATTTTGCGATATTTGTAACCATCATCTTGCCCCATACGTCCTTATCAGCATAAAGCGCGTCAGCCTTGCGGTGAGCATCGCAGTATGAATCAAAGTCAGCAAGCACCATATAAGGGTCAGAACCAAGTAGTGAAGCCACAACAGTAGGTGACTCAATTCCGTAATGCGGATTTTTAAGAAGGTCAATTACATCACGGATATTGTTATTATTCTGATAATAACCCTGCGGATTATAATGAGCTTTAAGCGCAGCCGCCTCATCAGATGACATACCGAAGATAATAATATTATCATCACCTACAGCGCGGTGCATCTCAACATTTGCGCCGTCCTCAGTACCGATTGTAACAGCACCATTAATCATAAGCTTCATATTACCTGTACCCGAAGCCTCAGTACCAGCCAGCGATATCTGCTCAGAAAGGTCAGCTGCAGGCATCAAGGTTTCAGCGAGTGTTACGCGGTAATCCTCAAGGTAAGCAACCTTAAGTCTGCCCTTAACATCAGGGTCTTTATCAATCATAGCCGCAATATTATTAATCATTTTAATAATATCCTTAGCAAGATAGTAGCCCGGAGCAGCCTTAGCGGCGAAAAGATAAGTTTTCGGAGTAAAGTTACCGTTTGGATTAGCCTTGATTGCAAGGTAATCTGAAATAATATGAAGCGCGTTCATATGCTGACGTTTATACTCATGCAAACGTTTAGCCTGTACGTCAAATACGGTATTCGGGTCAAGCTCGATACCCTGAGTCTGCTTAACCATATTAGCAAGACGTACTTTATTTTCATATTTAATTTTCTGTAGCTGTTCTTTAACTGCAGCGTCGTTCTTGAAATCCTCAAAAGCTGCAAGCTTAGCCGCATTAGCCTTATAACCGTCACCGATTGTGTTATCCAAAAGCTTTGTAAGACCTGGGTTTGACTGACAGAGCCATCTTCTATGTGCGATACCGTTTGTGACATTGGTAAATCTCTCAGGATAGAGTCTGTAGTAATCGTTAAATACAGTATCCTTAAGAATTTCGCTGTGAAGCTCAGCAACTCCATTTACTGAGTGACCACCGATGATAGAAAGGTTAGCCATTCTGATTAAGCCGCCTGAAATGACAGCGGTACGCTCAACATAGTCAACGTCCTCAGTTTTAAGCCAAATTTCGCGGCGAGAACGGTTGTCAATCTCCTGAACAATCTGATAAATTCTAGGTAATCTCTGTTTAAAGAGTTCAACAGGCCAGCATTCGAGCGCTTCACGCATTACTGTGTGATTAGTATAAGCAACTGTGCGCTGAACGATTGACCAAGCGTGATCCCATGTAAGGCCGCATTCATCGAGCATAATTCTCATAAGCTCAGGAATACAAAGCGCCGGATGAGTATCATTAATATGAATAGCAACTTTTTCAGGCAACGTATTCAAATCGCCGTAATCACGAAGATGACGCTGAATAATATCCTGAATTGAAGCAGATACCAAGAAATACTGCTGTTTGAGTCTTAAAGATTTACCCTCAATATGGTTATCAGCAGGGTAAAGTACCTTTGAAATAACCTCAGCCATAGCGTTCTGCTCCATAGCGCGGAGGTAATCGCCTTCATTAAACAACTGCATATTGAAGCCCTGAGCCTTAGCTGACCAGAGTCTAAGTACAGAAACACCTTTGCCCTTGTAACCTGCAACCATAAGGTCATAAGGTACAGCATTTACAACAATCGGGTCTCTGTGGTTAACCTGATGATACGGACCGTCCCAGTTTTCGTCAATCCAACCGTCAAATTTAACTTCAACAGTTTCATCAGGACGCTCATTGAGCCATACTTTACCGCCTGAAAGCCAGAAATCAGGCGCTTCTGTCTGCCAACCGTCAACGAGTTTCTGACGGAAGATACCGTATTCATATAAAATAGAGTAGCCGTAAGCCGGGATACCCTGTGAAGCAAGACCGTCAAGGAAGCAGGCAGCAAGACGACCGAGACCGCCGTTACCTAAGCCTGCATCAGGCTCTTCATCATAAATAGAATCAATTTTTACTCCTAATTCTTTATAAGCTTTCTCAAATGCAGAGGTTAACCCCATATTATACAGGTTGTTCTTAAGCGAACGTCCCATAAGGAACTCCATGCAAAGATAACAAACCTGCTTTTTACTTCCCTTTTTAGAAGCCTTTGCAAATTTCAACTGCTCATCTCTGAGCATTTCATTAACGATACGAACCGATGCGCGGTAGATTTGCTTATTGGTTGCATCCTGTGGTTCTATCTTGTAACGAGTAGATATTTCGTTTTTGAGTAATTCTGAGATCTGTGGTGCTGTTTTTTTAGCCATTATCAAATTCCCTTCAAATAAACTTAAGGTTATATACCTTATTATAATATATACATTATATAATATAGCCTCTGCCACTAAATCATATAGTAACTATAATACAATATTTAAAGCCAAAATGCAAGTTTTATTCTTATAAATAAAGGATTTTTTATTCTTAAATTACAGAAAAAGGAATTTAAGAAATGAAAATAATGTCATAATATGTCAAAATCTAGTTTTTGGTTTACATAATTTAGATGTTATGTAAACAAGCCTTAAAAATTTTCTGTCGAATTTTTTGAATTTTGTAAAAATAAAACCCTCAAAACCCTTTATTTTAAAGGGTTTTTCACAAATGTGCATTTTTTTCACATAAAATTGTTGAGTTGCACAAAACTTTTTTTAAAATTACGAAATGAAACCACTTTTCGAGCTAAAAGTTACAAAATGTAACCTTTTAATTGGGTTTTGTAACCTTTTTGTAACGGCGATTTTGTGCAGTTTGCACAACAGACATAAATTCGTTTAGTTGACTTTTGACAAGAAAAAGCATATAATCTCTATCGGAGTGCAAAATAATGCCTGTGAGGAAAATAAAACCTTGTCAAAAAGGTTACGATTTTTTAACCAGACTAAAAAACACTTAAATAAAAAGGAGATTTTATGATAAGAAACAAATTTGCAAAACTTGCAAAAGAAACAGAAAGCACAATATCATCTTTTAAAATCAATCAGAAAATCTGCGCAATTATGGCAGCAGTAATTACTCTTGCAAGTATCGGTGTCGCATCAAACAGATTCGATGCTACATCAAACTCAGTTCTGGCTATGTCAGAGAATAACGCTTCGACAAACGTTGCGGTAGTTCCTACTTCAGCAACTTCAAACGATTCTGACGAGGCAGAATATAATAAGAATGGTTTTTGTAAAGTAACTGTTATTAAACACGGCGGCGAGCCTCAAGTTGTTCTCGTAAGAAAGGGAACAGTTAAAAAAGCACTCGTAGCTTGTCGTACAACTCTCGGTTCTAACGATGAAATGAACTGCAAGCTTTCAGATACCGTTTATGACGGTATGACAATCGAAATCAACGAAGTTAAATACAAAAACAAGACTAAGACCGAGAAAATTTCTCTCAAGAAGTTTAAAAAGAAATATCCTGATGAATCAACTTCAAAGCTTTCTAAAAACAGCAAGGTACTCGTTAATAAAACAGTAAAAGTTAAATATGTTAACGGTGAAAAAGAAAAAGAAACCGTTAAGAGTATCAGCTACAAATCAGTAGAAACCGGTAAAAGCTACAGCGAATTAAAAACCGTTTCAAAGCTTACTCCTGAAAAGGATTTCAAGCTTGATAAAAACGGTGTTCCGGTAAATTACAAAAAGAAAATCACCGGCACAGCATCTGCTTACTGCTGCGGTACAACTACCGCTACAGGCAAATCTGTAAAACCGGGCTACATTGCAGTAAATCCTAAGCAGATTCCTTACGGAACCAAGCTCTATATCCGCACTTCTGACGGTAACATTATTTACGGTTACGCATCGGCCGAGGATACAGGCGGATTCGTATCTTGGGGCAACACAGTTGCTGACCTTTATATGAGTTCATATAGCGATTGCGTAAACTTCGGCAGACGTTCAGTTGAAATTTACGTTTTAGACTAGGATTTACACTAATAGATTGATTTAAAAGTAAAAAAACGTAAGGTAAGAAAAACTTACCTTACGTTTTTTGTTTATATTAAATTAAAAAACAACCTTTTCTCCAGCTGGGATTTTGTAATCCTTACCGTCTTTTACTACCCACACATCAATCTGTGTCGGGTTATAAACAAATGACTCGTCAGCCGCAACCTGCAAAGCCTTCTGCGCATTTACATAGTCATAAATCTCGATATTTGTAGCAAACCAGATTTTATCCTTATGCTCAGAAAGTCTTGCACAAAGCTTTTCAATATAGTCAAAACCTTTATCAGGACACTGTGGAAATTCAAACGAATGTCCCCATATATAAAGCAGATTTGAAGCCCAGCCGCTGTCAAGCGAGCCGATAAATCTATCAACAAACGGCTCGGCGTTCTTGTGATGGCAAGTGCCCATCCATTTCATAAAATTAATAGGGAAAGTCATATCTCCTGATTCACCTGCAGTTCTTGAATAAACAATACCACAGCTTTTGAGCACATTAATCGAGTTTTCATCATAAGTACCGTAAGGATAAGCCATTCCGCGAACAACATAGCCGCATCGACTTTCGATATTTTTGCGATCCTCAAGCACCTGATTAATAAGCGAAACATTAGCGCTTTTCTCAATCCATGGGTGGTCAAGCGTATGTACGGCAATCTCATGACCTTCATAAAGCGATTTTACATCCTCGCCTTTTACACCCCAATCACCTGTAAATCTGCTTGAATTTACGTTAAAAGTCGCCTTAATTCCGTATTTATTGAAAATTTCAACTAATTTATAATCTTCAGGTGGGCAATCGTCATAACTGAATGTACAGATGTGTCGCTTGCCGTCTTTAAAGCTTTTAAATTCTATCATTATAATACACCTCGCCTTAAAATGATATCACAAAAAAGCGATAAAATCAATCATAAATTAATTTTTTACCATACATGGCCAAGCGATTTCTTCATCGCAGAGTGTTCCGAGTGCCTTTTTGCCTGTTTTAAGCTCATACATATCCTCATTGCCCTTTGCAATGATGTTTGGCGTTTTCAATCAGCCATAAAATTATATATCAAGACATATAATGATTGTGTATGACTGTCGCGTCACGCGACAAAAAAGCCTTCCCGTTTTCGGGAAGGCTTTTAAACTTTTTCTTACATAATAACGTCTTTTGAACGGTCAACGTAAGTTGTATGGAGAATTTCGTGAGCTTTATGTGAGTTCGGCTCACCAAAATACTCAGCATAAACTGCTTTAACGAATGGATTCTCGTGAGATTTTCTGATAGCCTTAGCAGCATCATTGCTGTAAAGTGCTTTAGCACGTTCTGCTTTGATATCAACTGTCTGACGAACAGATGTCGGCTGAATCGGCTGACCGCCGCCGTTTACACAACCGCCTGGGCAACCCATAATCTCGATAAATGTAAATTCTTCGCCTGCTTTAACTCTCTCAAGAAGCTCTTTAGCAGCCTTAGCGCCTGAAGCAACACCGACTTTAACATTCAAGTCGCCTACTTTGATTTCAGAAACCTTAACAGGCTCAGTACCACGAACAGCTGTAAAGTCAACATCATCTAAAGTTGTCTTTGTGATTGTTTCGTAAGCAGTTCTGAGAGCTGCTTCCATAACACCACCTGTAGCACCGAAGATAACAGCAGCACCTGTAGCCTCGCCGAGAGGTGAATCAAACTGCTCATCAGGAAGCTTTGTAAACTGGATACCTGCACGTTTGATCATACGAGCAAGCTCACGAGTTGTGATAGAAATATCAACGTCAGCTCTGAGTTCTTCACGCTGTACCTCGAATTTCTTAGCGGTACAAGGCATAACTGAAACAACAACGATATCATCAGGGTTGAGGTCGTGTTTCTCAGCGTACCAAGATTTAATAATACCGCCGAACATATTCTGAGGTGATTTACAGGTTGAAAGGTTAGGAATAAATTCAGGATAGTGATATTCACAGTATTTAATCCAACCAGGTGAGCAAGAAGTAATCAATGGGAGAGCGCCGCCGTTTGTAACGCGGTTGATAAGCTCTGTTGATTCTTCCATAATTGTAAAGTCAGCAGCTGTATCGGTATCAAATACCTTGTCAAAACCTAAACGTTTGAGAGCTGCAACCATTTTGCCTTCAACGTCAGTACCGATTTCCATACCGAACTCTTCACCGAGAGCTGCACGAACTGCAGGAGCAGTCTGAACGATAACAGTTTTTGTTTCATCAGCGATAGCGTCGAATACTTTCTGAGTATCGTCACGCTCTGAAAGAGCACCTGTAGGACAGTTTACGATACACTGACCGCAAGAAATACAGTCAACCTCACAAAGATTTTTGTCATAAACACAACCGATATGAGTATCAAAACCACGGTCGTTTGCACCGATTACGCCAACTTCCTGTTCTTTACAAACAGCAACACAACGACGGCAAAGGATGCATTTTGAGTTATCTCTTACCATATGAACAGCGCTGTCATCATAGATATTCTCAGGAACAACGCCGTCGAATACGCCAGGATTTTCAACACCATATTCATAACAGAGTGTCTGAAGCTCGCAGTTACCTGAACGAACACATGACAAGCATGAACGGTTATGAGTTGAAAGAATCATTTCAAGAGTAGTTTTTCTTGACTTAATAACTTTTTCAGTGTTGGTTTTAACAACCATACCTTCGCTTGCAGGGTAAACGCAAGCGGTTACCATTCTTGCAGGACCGAGATCAGCACCGCGCATTTCCTGTACTTCAACCATACAGATACGGCAAGCACCGATTTCATTGATTTTTTTCATATAGCAAAGGGTAGGGATTTCAATGCCAGCTTTTCTAGCAGCTTCAAGGACGGTAGCGCCCTCTTCAACCTGCACCCCAATGCCGTTGATTTTTAAATTTAACATCTTGCAATTCCTCCCTTATGCTTTTACGATAGCGCCGAACTTACATGAGCTCATACAAGCGCCGCACTTAATACATTTGCTCTGGTCAATAGTGAACGGACTGCGGATTTCACCTGAAATAGCGCCAACAGGACATTTTCTTGAACATAGTGAGCAGCCTTTACATTTATCTGCTTCGATTCTGTACTCGAGAAGATCCTTACAAACGCCTGCAGGACATTTCTTATCAACAACGTGAGCTACATATTCATCTCTGAAGTAACGGAGTGTTGAAAGTACAGGGTTTGGAGCAGTCTGACCGAGACCGCAAAGAGAGTTAGCTTTGATATACATTGAAAGCTCTTCGAGCTTATCGATATCAGCCATTGTACCTTTACCGCTTGTGATTTTCTCGAGAATTTCGAGAAGTCTTCTTGTACCAACACGGCAAGGAGTACATTTACCGCAAGACTCATCAACAGTAAACTCAAGGAAGAATTTTGCGATATCAACCATACAGTTATCTTCGTCCATAACGATAAGTCCGCCTGAACCCATCATCGAACCGATAGCGATAAGGTTGTCATAGTCAATCGGGATATCAAGATGTTCAGCAGGAATACAACCGCCGGAAGGACCACCTGTCTGAGCAGCTTTGAATTTTTTACCGTTCGGGATACCGCCGCCGATTTCTTCAACAACTTCACGTAAAGTTGTACCCATAGGCACTTCAACAAGACCTGTGTTGTTGATTTTACCGCCGAGAGCGAATACTTTTGTTCCTTTTGATTTCTCAGTACCCATTGATGCGAACCAATCAGCGCCATTAAGGATAATCTGAGTAATATTAGCATAAGTTTCAACGTTATTAAGGATAGTTGGTTTGCCGAAAAGACCTTTAACAGCCGGATACGGAGGTCTTGGTCTTGGCTCGCCTCGGTTACCCTCGATAGATGTCATAAGAGCTGTTTCCTCACCGCAAACGAATGCGCCTGCGCCGAGACGAAGGTCGATATCAAAATCAAAACCTGTGCCGAAGATGTCTTTACCGAGTAGGCCGTATTCTCTAGCCTGCTTGATAGCAACTTCAAGTCTATGTACAGCGATTGGGTACTCAGCACGAACGTAGATATAACCCTGAGTAGCACCGATAGCATAACCGGCGATAGCCATTGACTCAAGAACAACGTGCGGGTCGCCTTCGAGAACCGAACGGTCCATAAATGCACCCGGGTCACCCTCGTCAGCGTTACAGCAAACGTATTTCTGGTCAGCCTGGTTTCCTGCAGCGAGTTTCCATTTAAGACCTGTAGGGAATCCGCCGCCGCCACGACCGCGAAGACCTGAATCAAGAATTGTCTGGATAACGTCTTCAGGAGTCATTTCGGTAAGAACCTTACCGAGCGCTGAATAACCGCCTGTTGCGATATATTCATCAATAATTTCAGGGTTGATAACACCGCAGTTACGGAGTGCAATTCTCTTCTGTTTCTTATAGAAAGCAGTATCATTAAGAGAAGTGTTGTGTTCCTCAACGATTTCGTCGGTAGCCTTGTCATTGTAAACAAGTCTTTCAACGATACGACCTTTAAGGAGATGTTCTTCAACGATTTCCTTAACGTCATCTTCAGTTACGCGGCTGTAGAAAGTACCCTCTGGGTAAACAATCATTACAGGACCTAATGCACAAAGTCCGAAACAACCGGTCTGAACAATTTTAATTTCATTTTCAAGGTCATTAGCCTTGAGTTGCTCTTCAAGAGCTTTCTGGATTGCAGGAGAACCTGATGAAGTACATCCGGTACCGCCGCAAATCAGCACGTGGGCACGATACATAATTTTTTCCTCCTAATTAATAACCAATCATTAACCGATTGTATATTCGGTAACAACTTTGCCGCCTTTAAGATGCTCTTCTACAACGCGTTTAGCTTTGTCAGCATCCATCTTTACATAAGTAACCTTGTCCTTACCTGGCTCATAAACCTCAACAACAGGCTCATACTGGCAGATGCCGATACAACCTGTCTGGGTAACTGTAACCTTATCAGTAAGATTATTTGCAGCAACTTCGCTTACGAGAGTATTAAGAACCGGACGAGCACCTGCTGCGATACCGCAGGTAGCCATACCTACAACGACTCTTACATCGGCAGAGCCTTCACGTAATATAACGCTGTCTTTCATTCTCTCTCTGATTGCTGCGAGTTCAGCTAAAGATTTCATAACTATTCTATCCTTTCGATTAAAGTTTTTATTTTATTTCTTGATATTCAGCCTCAAGATTTGTTCTTATAAATTCCAAAATCTCAGGGCTGTTCAACGGGATATCACCGAGCACTTCTCTCATCTCCCTTGTATCAAGGCTTACTTCACCTCGTTCGGTGTGGTGTAAGAACACCAAATCAACATCAGGCGAGCCGTGAACAAGAGTAGTAAGAGTAGAAACGATATCTCCGATTGGGGTAAAGTCAATACTGTCGGTTTTAAATACCGCAGTAACACGCGTTCCGCAGTTGTCGGGGTCAACCGCACGCTCTACGGAAGCGATTTCAAATCTTCCTCCCGTCTGTTCAGCCGCTTCCTTAAAAAAAGGAATACCAAGACCGACTTTTCGGGTAGTTCTTGTCGTATAAAAAGGGTTTGTAACGTTTTGCAAGGTTTCCTGCGACATTCCGCAGCCGTTATCATTGATTACGATTGTCAGGATATTATTATTCTCATTAAGCAGAATTTCCAGCAGTGTTGCACCTGCTTTAAGCGAATTTTCCGCAATATCGAGAATGTTAAGTGATAATTCTTTCATTAAATCTAACCTTTTAAATATTCAATGATTTGTTGCCTTATTTCATCATCCGAAAGTCCGTCCGAAAACTCGAAAAAGTTTTCCTTATCGCGGATTTTATCAAGATAATGTGCATCGGAACAGAAAACAACCTGTTTTTCCTTTAAAACACTGTAAGCTTCTTTTAAACTTTCAAGTTTATTTTTATCATAAACCTCAACTGTTTTAAAATCAGGCTCTTCGGGAAAAATACCGAGCATAGATATAATACCGTTTGAATCGCGGTCGATATGCGCAGGGAATGCGACACCACCAAATTCCTGTGCCAGCGCAAACGCTTCATCAATCGAAATTGTTGTCGCATTTATGAGCAGGTGCTCGTCCGTACCGATAATCTCATCATTTTCGTCAAGCACTAACTGCTCACCAAAAATATCCGGCTTATTCTTAATCTTTATTCGCCTTTTATCAACCGTCTCACCGAAATCCATTGCGTTCTGCAATGTCGGGAATAAACATACAATATGTACTTCCTCGGCGGTGGTAAGCTCCATACCGCCTATCGGCACTATACCGTAGTTTTCACAGGCTTTAAAAAACGAAGGAAGATTTTTGGTCGAATTATGGTCGGTCAGCGCCATAATTTGGAGCCCTGCAAGCTTACCCATTCCGGCGATATTATTTACCGTCATATCATTGTCTCCGCAAGGGGACAAGCAGGAATGAATATGCAAATCGTAATAAAGCTTCATTATTATATAAGCCCTGACAGCAGCGCGCAGGTTTCAAAGCTCGGTAACGCGGATTTTATGACATTTACATCCTTTGACTTTGCCGCATTTATAAATTCATCGGAAAGCTCAGCGTTTTCGCAAACGATAACCACCGAAACATTTATAAGCGAAGCCACTGCGATAACATTTACATTTGTCATAATTGTAACAAACGCATTATCCTCCTCGGCTCTGCCCATAACCCAGCTTAAAAGGTCACCGCAGTAAGCGCCTTTTATCTCTCGCTGCTCATCACAGACAACAACAGACGAAAAATTTTCATTACCCAGAAGTCCTTCAACTGTCATTGTCAGCCACCCTTTTCTCTTCAAGTTTTTTCAATAGATAATCTTTCATATTAATGATACAATTGTTGATGTCAACACCGCGCAGCACCACGTCCTCAGCAAACGCAAGACAGGTCGGCGCACCGCACGAACCGCAGTCAATCTCAGGAAGATTTGCACAGACATTCTGAATCTGTGCCATCAGCTTCATTGACTCTCCCATATTATCTGAAAACTGCTGAATCGGTTTGTAATCATGCAGTTTTTTGAGGAATGCCTCATCAGGAATTTTATTCTCAGGACGAGCGCCCGAAACAGGTAAATATTTTCTTAAACTCTGCATTTTGGCTTTTGCTATGTACGGATTTTCAACGGTAAGGATACCGCCTACGCAACCGCTGTTACAGGCATTAAGCTCAACAAATTCGAGGTCAGGCAATTTGCCGTTTTCGATTTCCTCAAGCACCTGAATTACGTTTTCAAGTCCGTCAGCCGCCAAATACTTTTCATTAAGAAGTGCCGCTGACTCACCGCCTGAAACCGCCCAGCCGATACCAACGCGACCTGCTTTTGAAAGCGGTGTTTTAATCTCGGCATTTTTCATAGCTGGCAGAAGTCTGAAATAAATATCGTTCATCGCAAGAACAACATCAACATTCTGTCGGTCCTCCGGCTCGTTGTTTACAACATAAGAGGATTTACCCGGGCAAGGTGAGATAAAGAAAACTCCGATATCTTCATCTTTTAATTCGGGGTGTTCCTTCAGCGCCTTTTTTCTTGCGAAAAGTGCCGCGAGTTCCATCGGCGGAATTATCGGCATAATGTTATCGCAAAGCATCGGGTAACGAAGGCTTATCAGCCTTACGATTACAGGACAGGCAGAAGAAATAACAGGCTTTTTAGTAGTATTCTCTTTAAGGTACAATCTTGTATAAGCTGAAATAAACTCAGCCGCATAAGAAACCTCGAAAACATCATCAAAACCTATATCCAACAGCCCTTGCAGACAGTAATCAACATCATCAAGATTGTTAAACTGACCGTAAAGAGCCGGTGCCGGAAGTGCAATTTTATACTTAAAATCATTAATTTTATCAAAAGGACTGCAAACCGCTTTTTTTGCCTTATGCGGACAAACTCTGATGCACTCGCCGCAGTCAATACAGCGCTCGGCATCAATTACCGCGTGACCGTCTTTTATGCGAATTGCCTCGGTAGGGCAACGGCGCAAGCAGGCGGTACAGCCTTTGCATTTAGAAACATTTAGAGAAACAGAGTGTATGAATTCGCTCATAAACTTTGTG
>JBGVHY010000105.1:0-6196 GCA_045122755.1 Acutalibacteraceae bacterium
CTGCCCATTTAAGTAATTCTTCAACTACCTTTTCGGCGGTGAACATAGAAATAACGTTTTTAGAAACGTCGTTTAATTTAGCCGCGTCGAAAAGCGAGCCTGCAGGATTTAACTTTTTGGGCGAGAATTTGAACTCGTGAGCATCCAAGTCTTTATTCGCTCTGCGCCAATCCTCAAAGTTTGAATTGAGAATTGTCATAAGATATTCATAAATCGACTCTACAGGATAGCCTGCTTCCTCGTAGAAGGTCATAGCTGCGTGAGGATCTTTACGCTTTGATAATTTGCGCTTTGAGTCGCCGTCCATAACCATAAGCGGACCGATATGCAGGTATTTTGGTGCTTTAAATTCAAGCGCTCTGAAAAGTTGTAAATGGAATGGTAAAGAAGATATCCATTCGTCACCACGGACAACGTGAGTAGTGCGCATAAAGTGGTCGTCAATCGCGTGCGCAAAGTGATAAGTCGGAACGCCGTCGGATTTAAGTAAAACGTGGTCAATATCGTTTTCAGTAAGTTCGAGGTTGCCTTTTACAAGGTCAGTAAACTTGATTTTATTCTCGATAGAGCCTGTTGAGCGAAAACGAAGAACAAAAGGCAAACCTTTCTTAATATTTTCCTCAATCTCTTCATATGATCGGTCGCGCCATTTTGCCCATTTTCCGAAATAGCCGAAATTTGCTTTTTCTTTTTCCTGTTGCTCGTGGATTTCAGCTAATTCTTCCTCGGTGCAAAAACAAGGGTAAGCCATACCTTTTTCAACTAACTCTTTAGCGAAAACGTGGTAGATATCAACGCGCTGTCGCTGTCGGTAAGGGCCATAAGCACCGTTGTCACCATCGTGAGTAGCGCCCTCATCAAAAGAAATTGAGTAGTGAGCGAGTGAATTGATAACAGTTTCAACCGCACCCTCAACTTCACGTTTTTTGTCAGTATCTTCAATTCTCAAAAACAGTGTACCGCCTGACTGGTGAGTCATTCGCTCACTTATAAGCACCTGAACAAAGTTGCCGAGGTGCACAAAACCTGTAGGGCTTGGAGCCATACGTGATACAACCGCACCTTCAGGTAAATCTCTTTGAGGATATTTTTCTTCCAACTGCTCGCGAGTGTATTTAACACTAGGGAACAAAAGGTCTGCTAACTTTTTATAATCCAAATTAAACTTCCCTTTCTTATAGGTATATGTAATCTATTATATTATTACAAATTTCTCTTCAAAAAACAATAGTTTTTTTGAAAAAGTTTCATATTTTTGAAAATTTTATTTGATTATATAGTAATTATAATATATAATATATGGTGATATAGTATGTGAGGTGGAAGTTATGGATATACAGGTAGGCGATATTATTACTATGAAAAAGCCTCATCCTTGCAAATCAAAAGAATTTAAAGTGCTTCGCATTGGTATGGATTTTAAAATAAAATGCCTTGGTTGCGATCACGAGGTAATGTTACCGAGAAGTGCGTGCGAGAAAAATATTCGCAAGGTGCTTCGGGACGGAGAATATTTATAGGAGATTTATAACATTTAATCCCAATAATGATAATTTAAATTTACAAAAACCATCATCTGAAAGGAACTTTTTATGTTTGATAAGTTAAAAGAAGTTGAGAAAAGATATTTGGAGATTGAGCAGCAGCTTATGGACCCTGCAGTTGTTACCGACCAGAAGTTGTATGCTTCACTTATGAAAGAAACTAAAAATCTTACTCCGATTGTTGAAAAATTCAGGGAGTATTCTGCCGCTAAGCAGAATATTGAGGATGCTAAGGCTATGATTGCCGAGGGCGGACTTGATAAAGATTTTAAAGATATGCTTGACGAGGAAATGGCAACCTCAAAGGAAACAATGGAAAACTGTGCTGAGGAGCTTAAGGTTTTACTGCTCCCACGCGACCCTAACGATGACAAAAACGTTATTATCGAAATACGCGGAGGTGCAGGCGGTGAAGAAGCGGCGCTTTTCGCAGGCGAGCTATGCAGAATGTACACTATGTATGCAGAGAGCAAAGGTTGGAAGGTTGATATGCTTTCCGCCAACGAAACAGGACTCGGCGGTTATAAGGAAGTTTCGTTTATGGTTGAGGGTGACGGTGCTTACTCAAGACTTAAATTTGAATCGGGCGGTCACCGCGTTCAGCGTGTACCTGAAACCGAAAGCCAGGGTCGTATTCATACTTCAGCGGTTACGGTTGCGGTATTACCTGAGGCTGAGGATGTTGAGATTGAAATTAACCCTGCTGATTTGCAGATTGATACTTACCGTTCATCGGGTGCAGGCGGTCAGCACGTAAACAAGACCGAATCGGCTATTCGTATCACTCACTTGCCGACAGGAACTATCGTTGAGTGTCAGGACGAACGTTCACAGCACAAAAACAAAGAAAAAGCGATGAAAATTCTTCGCTCACGTATTTATGATAAAATGATGCAGGAGCAGATGGACGAAATCGCATCACAGAGAAAAACAATGGTAGGCTCGGGCGACCGTTCACAGCGTATCCGCACCTACAATTTCCCGCAATCGCGAATTACCGACCACAGAATCGGTCTTACAATTTATAAACTCGAGCAGTTTATGAACGGCGACCTCGATGAAGTTATCGACGCATTAATCACCGCCGACAGAGCAGAACAGTTAACAGCAAGCGGAGAGGAATAAAGAACTGCCGAGGAGAAAACAGATTTTAAGTACAATCGTAGGTGAGCGCATTGCGCTCCCTACAAATCAATAGTAGTTAATCAGTTGAAAGGTTTTTTATAAAACTGGAAAACACATAGAAGAAAACCCGATTAAATGGGAAACAGACGATTATTATATAAATTAGGGACAAAAGCTTATGAATACACAAATTTTATCTTCTTCTGAAAAAGATATAAAAACTGCCGCGAAAATTTTGCGCGACGGCGGTCTTTGTGTGATTCCAACCGAAACAGTTTACGGACTCGGCGCAAATGCTTTTGATAAAGAAGCGGTTAAAAACGTTTTCAAAGCAAAAGGAAGAGCTGCCGACAATCCGCTTATCGTTCATATTACGCAGTTCGGTGAGATTTACGATTTAGTCGCAGAAGTTCCCGAAAAAGCAAAAAAATTAGCCGAAAAATTTTGGCCCGGTCCGCTTACTATGATTTTTAAAAAAAGCGAAAAAATTCCCAGCTCAGTCACTTGCGGAATGGATACGGTCGCTATCCGTATGCCGTCGCACCCTGTTGCACGTGCGATAATCAGCGAAGCAGGCGTGCCGATAGCCGCACCGAGTGCTAACCGTTCAGGCGGTGTTAGTCCCGTTACCGCGGAGCATTGCATTTCGGATTTATCGGGCAGAGTTGAGGCTATCGTAGACGGCGGAGCGTGTAAGGTAGGACTTGAATCGACCGTTATTTTAATGGTCGGTGACAAACCGAGACTTCTTAGACCCGGTTTTGTAACTCCTGAACAGATTCAGGCAGAGATAGGAGAAATTATTATTGATAAAGCGATTTTAAATCCGCTTGGAAAGAACGAAAAAGTGCTTTCTCCGGGGCTTAAATATAAGCATTACAGCCCTACCGCTAAGGTGTTGATAATTGATGCTGACGACCAAGATTACTACAGTTATGTAAACCGATTTGAAGGTGAAAAAGTCTTTGCCTTGTGCTATGATGAGGATGTTCCTCACGTAAACAAGCCGAGTCTTACGTTCGGCGCGCATGATGATGCTGAGTCAGCGGCAAAAATGCTTTTTTATAATTTACATCAGTTTGATTTAAAAAGTGCAAAAGTGGTTCTTGCACGTATGCCGTCAACCGACGGTGTAGGACTTGCGGTAGTAAACCGATTACTGAGAGCTGCAGGATTTGAGGTTGTGAAGTTGTAATAAGCTTTCTCCTTGGGAGAAGCCTTGTTTAAAAGGTGAAAAAAATATGAAAGTTATAGGTATAACAGGCGCATCGGGTGCTGGCAAGTCGGCTTTTGTTGAGTTGCTCGGATTGCCCGTTGTTGACGCTGATAAAATAGCACGTTCAGTCACCGAAAAGGGTAGCGAATGTCTTAAAAAACTAGGTATAAGCTTCGGGAATGATATAATTCTTACAGACGGCTCGCTTGACCGTAAAGCTCTTGCAAAAAAAGCGTTTGCAACTGCTGAAAAAACCGCACTTTTAAACTCGATTACGCACCCTTTTATCGTTGAAAAAATGAAAAATGAGATAGAAATACACCGAAAAAACGGCGAAAATGCAGTAATTGTTGATGCACCGCAGCTTTTTGAGGCTAACTGCGAAAAATTCTGCGATATTGTCATCGGAGTACTCGCCGACTTGGAAATTCGTAAAAAACGCATTATGGCGCGAGATAATATCGATCAAAAAACAGCTTTAATTCGTCTTAATGCGGGAAAAAGCGATGAATTTTTTACGAGCAGATGTGATAAAATCATTATAAACAATGACGAAATTGATAAACTAAAAAAAGAAGCAGACGAGCTTTTGAAAATGATTTGAGCTGTTGGGTGCTCATCCGTCGTTCGTCGGTCGCTATGCTACAATATAACTATTAGGATTTATCTGCACACATTGTGTGCTTTAAGGAGTTATTTTGAAACATTTTTTTAAATTTATATTATGGGTTGTGATAATCTGTGTGCTGGTTTACGGCGGTATGACCGCTTACCATAAAATCGAGCGGTATATTTACCCGACCGATTACGCAGATTTGGTAGAAAAGTACGCAGAGGAATGCGAACTCGATAAATCGCTTGTTTACGCGGTGATAAAATGCGAAAGTGGATTTAATCCGCAAGCAAAATCAAGCATCGGCGCCAAAGGGCTTATGCAGCTTACCGATGAAACCTATGAATGGGTTTGCTCGCGTTACGGCGAGAAAAATGTTGATAATGACAATCTTTATGACCCTGAGAAAAATATTGAGGCGGGTTGCAGGCTTCTGAAACTACTCAGTAATGATTTTTTATCACTTGAAACAAGACTTTGTGCGTATCATGCAGGCAGAAATATTACATTAAAGTGGCTTTCAAACTCGGAATATTCCTTCGACGGTGAAACGCTCGACAAAATCCCGTATTCTGACACCTCGTCATATGTTGACAAGGTTGTTAAAACAATAGAAAAATACAAAGAAATTTACGAAATACAGTAAAGGAGTTTTTAAAATGGAAGAAAAAACACAAGCACAACAGTTAAAGGACGAATTATTCCTTGACGAAAGAAACGGTTACTTCAAAATTGACGAAAAAACTGAAAAAGACATTCAAGATTTTGCAGAAGGCTATAAAACCTTTCTAACTGCATCAAAAACCGAGCGTCTTTGCGTTAAAAATGCAATTTTGGTTGCTGAGGAAAAAGGATTTGTTCCTTTTGACCCTGATAAGAAATACAAGTCAGGCGATAAGGTTTATATGAACCAGCGTGAAAAGGCTATTATCCTCTCGGTTATCGGTAAACGCCCTGTAGCTGATGGCGTCCGTATCGTTGCGGCTCATATCGACTCACCTCGTATTGACCTTAAAGCAAATCCGCTTTTTGAAGCTGATGAGCTCGGTTACTTCAAAACTCACTATTACGGTGGTATAAAAAAATATCAGTGGACTGCTATGCCTCTTTGCCTTTACGGTGTTGTTATCAATTCTAAGGGCGAGAAAATCGAGATCGCTCTCGGCGAAAAATCAGACGAGCCGAAATTTGTTATTACCGATCTTTTGCCGCACCTTGGTGCTGAACAGGGCAAACGTCCTTTAAGCGACGGAATTAAGGGTGAAGAGCTTAATATTCTTATCGGCTCACGTCCTTTTAAAGATGACAAAGCCAGCGAAGCAGTTAAGCTTAATCTTATGAAGATTATCAATGAAAAATACGGTTTCAAAGAGGACGATTTCAGAGCGGCGGAGCTTGAATTTGTTCCTGCATTTGATGCTTGCGATATTGGTTTTGACCGCTCGCTCGTAGGCGGTTACGGTCATGATGACCGTGTTTGTGCTTACCCTGCTTTACAGGCAGCACTTGATTCCGAAAGCCCTGAATTTACAACTGTAACAGTTCTCGCTGACAAAGAAGAAATCGGTTCAGACGGCAACACAGGCTTGCTTTGCGACTACTTGCGCAACTTTGTTACTGACCTCGCACTTGCTGAGGGCACTCAGGGCTATAGAGCGCTTCGTAATTCAAAGTGTCTTTCTGCTGATGTTAATGCGG
>JBGVHY010000106.1:0-5441 GCA_045122755.1 Acutalibacteraceae bacterium
GCAGGTGTTCCGCAGAAAGTTGTAAACCGCGCTAAAGAGATACTTCAAACCCTTGAAGCAGGCGAAAATGTAATTATAAAAAAAGAATATGTTTCAGAGCAGAACAGCTTTTCATCTGCTTTGTCGCAGTCATTAGTTGACGACCTTAAAATACTCGATGTAAACACATTAACTCCGATCGAGTGTATGCAAAAATTAAATGAATTTGCCAATCGTGCAAAAGAAATATAAATAATTTTTTTGGGGGTATTTTTAATGAGAAAACTAATTTCTATTTTAATGGTTTTATGTCTTTTTGTTTGTTCTTTGTCGTTTGTATCGGTAAGAGTGGACTAAAGTTAAAAAGTATAAAGTAAAATAACAAGGAGTTGAACAGTAATGGCAAAAATTAATGTGTTACCGAAGAATGTAGCAGAGTTAATTGCCGCAGGCGAGGTCGTTGACCGCCCGTCAGCGGTTATCAAAGAGCTTGTTGAAAATAGCATAGATTCGGGCGCTGATGCCATTACTGTCGAGATAAAAAACGGCGGTCGCACCTTTATGCGTGTAACCGATAACGGCTGCGGTATTTCTAAAGAGGATATCCCGACTGCGTTTTTGCGCCACGCCACAAGCAAGATTAAAACAGGTAGTGATTTAGACGCTATCTATACTTTAGGTTTCCGCGGTGAGGCGCTCGCCTCAATTTGCGCGGTTTCGCGCGTTTCACTTATTACCCGTACTCCTGATAACGAGTTCGGATATGCTTATGAAATCGAAGGCGGGGAAGAGGTATCTTTTGAAGAAGCCGGTTGTGCGCTGGGGACTACTTTTATTGTAAAGGATTTATTCTTTAACACCCCTGCACGTATGAAGTTCCTTAAAATAGACATCAGAGAATCATATGTTGTTGTCGGAATTATCGAGCGTATTCCGCTTTCTCACCCTGAGATTTCATTCAAGCTTATTAAAGACGGCAAACAGGTAATCAATACCCCAGGTGACGGACTCTTAAAATCTGCTTGTTTCTCGATTTTTGGCGCTGAATTTTCAAATTCACTCTTGCCTGTAGAATATGAGCTTGACGGCATAAAAGTAAGCGGTTTTGTAACAAAACCGACTAATGCTAAGAAAAACCGCACAATGCAGTTCTTCTTTCTTAACGGGCGCTATATCCGCACAAAAACAGGTATCGCCGCACTCGAACAGGCTTACAAAAACCGCATTATGACAGGTATGTTCCCAGGCTGCGTGCTTAATGTAAATTTAGAGGTATCAATGGTTGATGTTAATGTTCACCCCTCTAAAATTGAGGTGCGCTTTTCTAATGAGCAGTCAGTTTTCCGCGGTGTTTATTACGCGGTAATGTCCGCTTTGGACGCTGATGTTTCGCGTGTTGCTTTTAAATCAAATGTCGATGAATTAGTTGAGCGCGAGAATGCAGAACAAATAAAATTCAGTATGCCCGAAAAGTCGGTAGCAGAGAAAAAGGAAGATTTCTTCCGCAAAACTACTGCTGAGGAATTTCGCAGGGAATACGCGGAAAAGCCAAAGAAAAATGAATTTGTTCCCGATGTAAAATATGAGGAGAAACCTCAGATAAAAATTACAGAGAAACCGCCTGTTTCTACTTTTGATATTCCGTATTCTGCTCAAAATAAGGTAGCTGAGAATACGGTGGAATACAATAAGCCTCAGGAAAAAGAGCCTGTAATTGCAGTTAGTGAGCAAAAAGCAGAGCCTGAAAAAGTAATTGAGGAAAAACAGGAAGAGCATATTACATTTAAATATATCGGCGAGGCTTTTGATACATACATTTTGGTCGAATGTGACGATAAAATGATTATGATTGATAAGCACGCGGCGCATGAGCGCATTATCTTCGAGCGCTTACGTGAAAACGCCGAGCATACACCGCAGATGTTGTTAATCCCTGTCCAGGTTGAGCTTTCTGCCGATGAATATGAAGCTATTGTTTCAAATATTGATGAAATTAATGCTTTGGGCTTTGAAATTGAGGATTACGGTATGAAAACCGTTCTTGTGCGCAGTATTCCAATGGAACTTGACAAGGAAAATGTCAAGGAGCTTATCGAGGAAATTGCGGGCAAATTAAATGATAAATTTACTGATTTTTCACCTGAATTTCTTGATTGGCTTTATCATTCAGTTGCTTGCAGAGCGGCTATTAAAGGCGGTAATAAGTCCTCTGCAACTGAGCTTTCGGCTCTTGCCGATATAGTTCTTAATGATAAGCGAATAAGATACTGCCCTCATGGCAGACCTGTTACGGCTGAAATGTCGCTTTATGAATTTAAAAAGAGATTTTCGAGGATTGTGTAATATGTGCAAAATCCCTGTTATTGTTGTTGTAGGTCCTACCGCAAGCGGTAAAACCGCGTTGTCAATAGAGCTTGCAAAGCAGTTTGACTGCGAAATTGTGTCGTTTGACTCAATGCAGATTTATAAAGAGTTGTCTGTGTCCACCGCAAAACCGACTACGGAAGAAATGCTAGGCGTAAAGCACCATCTTATTGATTGCATAAGCGTTTGTGACGAGTTTTCTGTTGCTGATTTTGTTAGCCGCGCTAAGCAGATAACCGAAGATATTATTTCACGTGGTAAACTACCGCTTTTTGTCGGAGGTACGGGGCTTTATATCGACAGTTTTATTAATAATATTGACTTCACCGCCGAGAACAAAAACGAGGCGGTAAGAAAAGAACTCGAAAGCAAAGAAAAAGAGCTTGGCGCAGACGGTCTGTACAAATTATTATGTAAACTAGATGCACAAGCGGCAAAAGAGATTCATCCTAATAATATTAAAAGAGTGAAACGTGCTCTTGAGATGTATTATTCAACAGGAAAGAGCAAATCAGAGCTTATGCAAGAGTCGAGAAAAGCTGAGTCACCATATAAGCCGTTGTACATAGGAATTAATTATGTAAACCGCGAAAAATTGTACGAGCGCATTAATCTGCGTGTGGACTTGATGCTTGATAGCGGCATTTTAGAGGAAGTTAAAAACTTTTATAAACTGCCCGTTTCCAAAACAGCGGTGCAGGCTATAGGCTGTAAGGAATTTAAGCCATATCTTGACGGACAGGCTACGCTCAGCGATTGCGTAGAAAAGCTTAAACAGGAAACCAGACGCTATGCTAAGCGCCAGATTACTTGGTTTAAGAGAAATCAGGATATACACTGGTTTTATCCTGATAATGAAAACTATGATGATATTAAGCAGAGATGTTTTGAATTGGTTTCAGAATTTTTAAATGAAAAGGAGTGAGATGTATGAGTAAAGCTAAAACTCAAAACGGCGACAGCGGTTTTAAAAAGTTTATTTTCGGTTTATTCGGCGTGCTGATTGCGGCTTTTGTGCTGTATCATACATTCGGCTCGCTTTTCGTTAAGACTTATGAAACAGAGGTTGCCGCCGAAGCAACCGTTAAAAAGACTATTTCGGCTGAATGCTTTATTGTAAGAAAAGAGAATATAATCACTTCGGACAACAAGGGATATAAAGTCTGTAAGGTTTCAAACGGCGGTAAGGTTGCAAAAAATTCTACAGTTGTGAACTTTTATGAAAATGCTTCCGACGTTGAGATTGCAAATGAAATCAATACACTTGAAGATTATTTAGCTTCAATTGAAGAGATTGATAAGCAAAATTCAATCCACGTTGCCGACCTTGATATTATCTCCGAGCAGACAGGAAATTATATTCAGGATTTGCTTAAAAATGTTGATGATAATAACTTTACCGAGACTCAAAAAACGCTGAAAAACCTTCGCTATTATATGGCTCAGGGTCAGCTGGCAACAGGCAGAGAAGAAGACTACCAGGCGGTTATCAAAGAGTGTAAAAAAGAATTAAAAGCGCTGAAGGCGAAATATAAAAGTACTGAAAAATCTGTTAAAAGCGAGTATTCGGGTTATTTTGTAAACTATACTGACGGATATGAGAATGCGCTTAGCTATGAGGACATCGAAGATGTCACCGTATCAAAAATTGAAGGGGTTAAGGCAGACGAAATCAACGCTAATCAGATTGGCAGAGTTATCAGCGAGAATGAATGGTATATTGTAACCGTTGTTGATACCACTGATATCAAGGACATAACCGAAGGCGATAAGCTTACTATAAGTACAATGCTTTCAACCGTTGATGAACTTAGCGTTAAGGTTGAGGCAATTAATAAAAGCAATGACGGTAAAAAATCTGCTTTGGTGCTTTCATGTATGAAAATGAATGAAGAATTGGCAACTCTGCGTCAAAAAGAAATGCAGATTGTACTTAAGACTTACAGAGGTCTTAAGGTAAATTCACGTTCTATCAGAATTAAAGACGGCAAAAAAGGTGTTTATGTTAAACTCGGCAGTGTTATCAAGTTTGTCGAAACAGATATTATTTATAATACAAAGGATTACGCTATCGTTGATTCGGACTACGGCAGCGGAAGTCTTAAAATCTATGATGATGTAATTGTGAAAGGAAAAGATCTTGATGGATAGTTTTAAAAATTTTGATGAAAATTATAAGATAGTCTGCGAAAAAATCAATGATGCGGCTATTTCTGTCGGCAAGAATTTTGATGATGTAACTCTGCTTGCCGCTACAAAAACCGTTCCTGTTGAGGTTATCAATTATTCCTTTACTAAGGGCATCAAATATATGGGCGAAAACAGGGTACAGGAGTTTTTATCAAAAGAAGAGGGCTTAGATAAAGGCTTTCACCGCCAGTTTATCGGCACTTTGCAGACTAATAAGGTAAAACAAATTGTAGGAAAGGTTGAGCTTATTCAGTCGGTTGATTCATTAAAGCTTGCTAAAGAGATTTCAAAACACAGCGTAAACAAGGGAATCGTTTCGGATATCTTAGTTGAAATCAATATCGGCGATGAGGAAGCGAAAAGCGGAATTAATAAATCGCAACTCGATGAATTATTGGGTGAAATTAGCAATCTTGAAGGCGTTAAGGTAAAAGGTCTTATGACTTTAGGTCCGCTTTTTCAGACTGATTTACAAAAATCTCATTTTTTTGATGAAATGTATAAACTTTTTGTTGACAACAGAGCAAAAATTTATGATAATATAAGTATGGATATACTCTCGATGGGTATGTCGGATGATTTTGACCTTGCCATCAAGTGCGGTGCTAATATGGTCAGAGTCGGTTCGGCGCTATACGGAAAAAGAATTTATAATTAAAGGTGGTATATAAAAATGGGTTTCATGGATAATATTAAAAACTTTATGTCAGTTAATGACGAGCTTGATGATGAGGAGTACGGTTACGAAGAGGAACAGGCATCAGATGAAAGAGATGTTTACTCAAATTCATCGGATTTTGAACCTAGAGAAAGAGAAACTTCTTCTCAAAAAGGCAAATACCTTAACATACATGCAAATTCACAGCTTTCGGTTGTGCTTGTAAAACCCGAATCTTTTGCTGAGGCAA
>JBGVHY010000107.1:0-2088 GCA_045122755.1 Acutalibacteraceae bacterium
TAGTTATATTTTTTGATAAATTTTTGAATATCCGTATTTTTACCCATTACAATCACGTGTTCATCGCCGTTGAAAACATAGTCAGCGCCCGGCATAGGAAATACATTCTCGCCTTCCTTGGTTGCAAGGATATTAAGCTTATGCTTTGCGCGGATATCGGCATCCTTGATAGACTTACCTGACCAAATATCTGGTACGTTTATTTCGGAAATAAAGTATTCATCGGTCAGCTCTATATAATCAAATACGGTGTCGGCACTGTATTTGACCGCTATTTTTTCACCCAAAATCTTTTCGGGATATACTACGTCATCAGCGCCGTTTTTAAGTAAAAGCTTTGCATGAAGCTCATCAATAGCCTTTGAAATAACTTTTTTGGCGCCGAGCTCTTTTGCCAAAGAGGTAATCTCAAGTGAAGATTTGAAATCTTCACCGATACAAACGAATACATAATCAAAATCTCTTACACCGAGTTCTCTTAAAACCGCCTCATCAGCACAATCAACAATTGAACAGCTGTTTACATACGGCGCAATCTCTTTAACTGCTTCTTCATTACGGTCTACAACCATAACTTCATTGTTTAAGGTTGCTAACTTTTTGCTTAAATACGAGCCGAAATTTCCAAGACCGATTATTAAAAATGATTTCATATTTCTCACCTATCCTATACTGATTTTTGTTTCGGGCCGTCTGATATTATGCACCTTGGCTTTTGCAAACGATATAGCAAAAGAAAGAGAGCCAACTCTGCCGCAATACATAAGAATACAGATAACAATTCTTTCAAAATCATTTAATGAGCGTGTTATGCCTGTCGAAAGCCCTACCGTACCGATTGCCGAAAACGTTTCAATAAATACATCTTCAAGCGGAAAATTATGATTAATACTTATCACAACAGTAGCAAACAGCGCAAAGAACATATTTGTAAGCACAACCGCATTTGCCTTTCTTGATGCGTCAGCTTCAAGTCTGCGCTTGTATATATTAAGGTCTGGAGTACCTTTTATAGTAGCCACAAGACTTAAAATCAGCACGACAAACGTTGTTGTTTTAATTCCGCCCGCTGTCGAACCAGGGCTTCCACCGATAAACATATAGATAATCGTCATCAGCTTAGAGCCTGTTGAAAGACCTTCTAAATCACAGGTATTAAACCCTGCGGTTCGGGTAGTTCCTGATTGAAAAAATGACAATAAAAGCTTATTTTTAAAACTTTCGCCTGCAAATTGAGGGTTATTATTATTTTCCATTACAAAGAAAAATGCTGTACCGAATATTAGCAAACCAAGAGTAACGGTAAGAACGATTTTTGAGTGAATAGAATACTTTTTAAAATGATATTTATGATTCCATATATCGCTCCATACAACAAAACCGATACCGCCAATCATTATAAGCGCAACAATTGTTACATTTACGACAATATCATCAGCATAATGAGTAAGTGAACAATATTCGCCGAAATGAGCGCCTAAAAGGTCAAATCCCGCATTACAAAATGCAGATATAGAATGAAAAATCCCGTAATATATGCCTTTTAAAATTCCGAAATCAAAAGAAAATCTGATGCTAAGTATCACCGCGCCGATTGCCTCTACAACAAATGTGCCTATGATAATCTTTTTAGTAAGGCGAACAAGACCGCCTGGATAATTAGTATTAACCGACTCTTGGATAAGTCCTCTTTGCTTTAAAGTAATTTTCTTACCAAAAACAAACGCAAAAAGCGTTGCAACAGTCATAAACCCGATGCCGCCTATCTGTATCAGCGCAATTATAACAAGTTGTCCGAAAACGCTCCAGTAAGTACCTGTATCTTGAACAATAAGCCCAGTAACACAAGTAGCGGACGTAGTCGTAAAAAAGCAATCGGAAAAAGATGTCCACTCACCGCTCTTTGAAGAAATCGGAAGTGTAAGCAAAACAGCACCAACAAGAATTATCAGTGCAAAGCCGATTGCTATTACCTGTATCGGTTTTAGACGTATTTTAAACTTTGAAAATAAATTTCCCATATATAAACCCAAAAATGCTAAGACCGATTTTTTACAATCGGTCTTAGCTTTATTTTAAATTATTTAT
>JBGVHY010000108.1:0-3714 GCA_045122755.1 Acutalibacteraceae bacterium
AAATGTTAAAAGAATATGACACAATCGAAACAATTCTTCTTGAAAATTCAGGTCATTATTACTATACTGATGATGATTATAAGATTATTTTAGAAAAATTTGAGGAGATAATCATATGAAGCAAATTGCTACTACCGAACAAATGAAAAAAATAGACAATATTGCGATTTATGAGTATGGTATTCCCTCTTTAGCTTTGATGGAAAATGCCGCAGCTGCTGTCTTTGATTGTATAAAAGAAAATTATAGAAACAAAAGACAAATTGCTATATTCTGCGGTACGGGTAACAACGGCGGCGACGGAATTACCGTTGCCAGGCTACTTATTAATGATGGCTATCACGTTCGTTGCTTTTTGGTCGGAAACCGCGAAAAAATGACTACCGATGCTAAAGCGATGGAACTGAAATTAAATCAAATCGGCGGAAAACTTGAAAATTTTGAAAGTAATGAGGATATAATTTCTTATACAAACACAAGCGATATAATAATCGATGCGATTTTCGGTGTTGGTTTGCAGCGTGAGGTTAGCGGTGCCTTTTCAGAGGCTATTAACTTGATTAATTATGCTAAAAAAACAGTTGTAGCCTGCGATATTCCATCAGGAATTGACGGAAACAGCGGCAAGATTCTCGGAAACGCAGTAAAATCTGATTATACTGTAACTTTTTCATTATCAAAATTAGGTCTTGCTAATAATGACGGAAAAATATATTCAGGGAAAGTTATAATCGCAGATATTGGAATACCAAATGAAGTAATCAGCAACATTATAAACGACAAAAATGCTTAGCAAAATTGCTAAGCATTTTTGATTAGTTCTCTTTTATCAAACCGCTGTGGTAAGCATTTAGAAGTTCTCTTAAATCGCTGATTTTTTCAAGAATTTGCTCACCTTTATCAGTATTGGAAACATTAGCTCTCTGCCCGAGTCTTTCTACCACGCGAATTTCAGGCGTATGCTCACTTTCACCTGCGATAAACGGCTTATGCTCTGCAAGATTAAGGCTATGCGAATCATAAATCAGGGTATAACCCGCAATTCCAGTAGTTTTTTGATAAGCTTTTGAAATACCGCCGTCGATAACAAACAGCTTTCCGTTTGCCTTTACAGGACTTTCACCGTTTTTTATTTTAACAGGAACATGGCCGTTGATAATATGACCGCTATTATCATTAATACCAAACATTTTGAGTAATTTGCGGCATACTCCCTCCTGCTCTGAAAACTGATAATATGCGTTATAATTCTCTGTGTGAAGAGCGTTATCATCAATATAATATCGCTCGAAAAAAGCCATTTTATCCTTGCCATAAAGCGGAGATTTCGAGCCACACCAAAGATACCACAAAAAGTCGCGAGCATAATCTTTTTCATTAGATTCGCCTTTTTGCAGATAAGCCTTATTAACAATAGAGTCAATTTTATCAAGTAACTCTTTACCGATAAATTCAGTTTCACCGATTTTTATGCTTTGTAAGTTTCCGTAGGTATCCATAGGGATACAGCCGTGGAAAAGCAAATTACCGTTGTAAACCTTGTACATAGAGCCTTTTGAAAACAAAAATTTCATATGTTTATGAAGCTTTTCGCTATGCAAAAATGAATTTGTAAGCACAGTCATCAATTCCTGCTCGCCCATTGACAGCTCTAAAGGAGAGTTTTTATCAACTGTCGGGAAATATTTATCTTTAAGAGTGTAAACTTTGCCATCAATCTCAACAGTGCATTTATCAAAATCAACTTTTTCAAAAATATTTCTCTCTGCCATTTCCCATTCTGGATGTGCATTTATAAGCTTACCCTCAAGCTTTAGCTGAATAACCGATATTGCTTTATGCATTTTTGCAACAAGCTTTGTATCAACAGGGTCATAAATATTATCATCAAGTGTGCTTGGATAATAAAGCGAACAATCATCTTGATAGGTTTCATTTGCAAAAACCGCAAGCGCACGAAGATTAAGCCCGTAACCGTCCTCAAGCACATCAAAATTATTATAACGCATCGCGATACGGATAACATTTGCGATAAGTGCCTGATTTCCGCAAGCAGCACCCATCCAAGAAATATCATGATTACCCCATTGGATATCAACGCTTTCTCTTTTCATCAGCTCGTCCATTATAATATCAGCTCTTGGACCTCTGTCAAAAATATCACCAATAATATGAAGACGGTCAACAGCAATTGACTGAATAAGATTACAAAGAGAAACAATAAAACGCTCACCGATTCCTGTATCAAGAATAGCATTGATTATTTCGTCATAATAAAAATCCTTGTTTACATCATCAGTAACATTGAGCAGTTCATCAAGAATATAAACTAAATCTTTCGGTACCTTTTTACGGATTCTTGAACGTGTATATTTAGCAGATACAGCCTCACAAACAAGTATAAGACGGTAAATTGTAAGACTTTGCCATTCATCTGTAACAATGCCCTCATCAGTCAGTCGCTTTATTTCTTTTTCGGGATAATATATCAATTGTGCAAGCGCTTCACGTTTTTCAGAAGAAACGGTCTTAGCAAAAGTCAAATCAATTTTTCTTTTTATCATACCTGATGCACTTTTCAGCATATGCAGAAATGATTCATATTCTCCATGCAAATCACTGAAAAAATACTCAGTTCCTTTAGGCAAACTTCTGATAGCTGAAAGATTTATCATCTCGCTTGCTACGCTTTCTACTGTAGGATATTCCTTTGCAAGAAGTGTAAGATATTTTAAATCCATATAAACTCTCCCTCCTTTTATTTATTTTATCATAAATTTAATGTTTTTCAAGTATATACACAAAAAACGGACAGTTTTCACTGTCCGTTTTAAACTTAAATTATTTTACCATGTTAGCGATTTCTTCAGCGAAGTTTTCTTCTTTCTTTTCGATACCCTCGCCTTTTTCGTATCTGGTATAAGCTTTGAGTTTAATCTCGCCGCCGAGTTCTTTAGCTTTGCTTTCTACGTATTTACCAACTGTGTAGTCACCGTCGATAGCGAATACCTGCTCAACTAAGCAGTTTTCTTTGTAGTATTTGCCGATTTTACCTTCAACGATTTTGCCGAGAACCTGTTCAGGCTTATTAGCCATTTTAGGATCTTCTTTCATCTGAGCAACCATGATTTCCTTTTCTTTCTCGATTACTTCAGCAGGAACTGATGCTTCGTCAAGATAAGCAGGGTTCATAGCTGCGATATGCATTGCTATGTTTTTACCGAGAGCTTTGAATTCGTCTTTAGCTGCGATTTCATCAGTTGTATCAAACTCAACCAATACACCGATTCTGCCGCCTGCATGAATGTAAGAAGCGCATTTACCTTCTGTACGATAGAAACGACGGATTTTCATATTCTCTCTAACCTGTAAGAAGAGCTCCTGAACCATTTCATCAACTGTCTGGTCGCCATCCTTGCAAGCAAGAAGAGCTTCAACGTCAGCAGGATTCTGCTTAACAACAACATCAATAACTTTTGCGCAAAGAGCTTTGAACGGATCGCCGCCTGCTACGAAGTCAGTTTCAGCATTGATTTCGAGGATTGCACCAACGTTTCCTTCAACAACTGCTACAACCTGTCCTTCAGCTGCTACACGAGTAGCTTTCTTTGCCTGTGAAGCAAGACCTTTCTCACGGAGAAAGTCAACTGCTTTGTCCATATCACCGTCACATTCAACGAGAGCCTTTTTGCAGTCCATCATACCGCAACCGGT
>JBGVHY010000109.1:0-11481 GCA_045122755.1 Acutalibacteraceae bacterium
TTACATCATGCAAATCAGGACGGGTAGGAACAAAAGCACATGTAACCGCACGACCGATAAGCTTTCTACCGTCATCGTGAAGTGTTTTAAGGTCGCCCTCAAACTGTGATTCGTAGCCTTTTAAGTAAATCGGCTTCCAAAGCTCCTCAAGAGTCATATCCTTCATAGCATCAAGATATTTCTGCGGAACCTTCGGTCTTCCGTCAGGAAAACGCTCCCCTTTCCATAAAGGTGTAAGTTCGATAATTTCTTCTCTGTTATTAAACTGAATCATTTTTGATTTCTCCTTAGATTATATAACTGAAATTTAATTCTGTCAATCAAGTATTATAGTTATAAGCGGGTTATCTTTTGAAACGTTGATAGCTCTGACCGCCTTATCAGCGCCTTTTTTGATTATAACCTCGTATTCTCCGTTAAAACCGCTGAAAGAAGTGTAGCCTTTAGCGTTTGTGCGAATATCAAGCGAGGTGTGCCATTCTTTATTGATAAGACGCTCAACTGTGTTAAATGCCGGCTTTTTGGTAAAATCGTCTTTCAGCAATCCGCCACCGAAGTAGTTTTCGTCAAACGGTGCGTTTGGTGAAAGCTGTATCGCGGTGTTATCAACCAAATTCCACCAAACGATTGATTTTACCTTTTCCATCGAAAACCAAAGCTTATAAAGGTTTTCGGTAATTATATTTTGCAGTTCGAGATACTCATCTCTGCCGTCGTAAGACGGAATTGTAATTTCCGAAATATGAATATCCTTTCCGAGAGCCGAATATGTATCAATCATTTTAATCATATGCTCAGCGGTGAGCTTTAGCGGCTCGTCAGTAAGCAGAGCATCTTCGTTGTGAAACATATGCACCTGCATACCGATTCCGTCAACGCGCAGCCCTTTTGCTAATAACTTTTCAATCTGCAAGTAAAATGCAGATTTCTTACCGAGGTAAGAATTGGGTTGGAAAAGGCATTGAAAATCATTGATAATCAGATTATTCTGATTAAAAAGCTCATTCGCCATCTCCCAAGCGCGAATATCAATATCATCAGGAAATTTATAAAGCCCGCTTTGCGCGCCGATAAACTCATTAGTTACATCCCATACAGGAATTTTGTCAGCGAATTTTTCCGCGAGAAGCTTTATACGGTTTTCAACCGCAATACCGTTTTCGCGTTTATCATTGCCCATCCAGCTCGGTGTACCCGCTGTTGATGGCCATACAAGGTTATGCCCTTTCGGCTCACAACCCGTTCTCTCGCAAAAATCAAGCATTACTTCAGCAGGCGGACGGCGGTAGATGTACGGTGCATCTTTTGTAAAACGCCATTCGTCTTTCTGAGGCTCGTCATCTTTCCAGTAAAACGGAACAACCGCCTGATTGAATACATCTTTGAAAATGCGCTCGTATTCGGCATTTTTCTCGTCTGAACCAAGGTCGTCGGCTAAAAATGCGTTGCAACCGAATTTGAATTCGTGGCTTTTCTGCTCAATGTGAACATCAGCATCTTTAAGCTCGTTACCTTCTTTATCGTAAATCTCAAGTCGGACATTGCTCATTCGGTTGCGTCGGATATTATCCTCAACCATTTTGTCAAGCCCGTTAATTTTTAAATCACAAAGGTCGCGGGCGCCTTCTACAAGCGCCCTTGCTTCCTCATCATTTAACTTTTTGGGTTTTGGTAATGCCCAAGGTTTTGGCAACGGCATTAAATCAGCTCCAAATTCTATCATTTGAGAATTCTTTATCCCAAGCAGATGTATCTTCCCACATACCCGGAATTTCAGGGTTGATGTGTTCTTTGATGAGGTCTTCATTAAGTCCGTCAATACCAAGACCCGGCTTATCAGGAACTTTGATAAATCCGTCTTTAAAGATTGGATTATCAATACCTGTAACAATGTCTGACCAC
This sequence comes from Acutalibacteraceae bacterium, assembly GCA_045122755.1. Classification (GTDB taxonomy): domain Bacteria; phylum Bacillota; class Clostridia; order Oscillospirales; family Acutalibacteraceae; genus RUG11462. Next base: position 1,903 of record JBGVHY010000109.1, read on the forward strand.
CAAGGAACGTCAACTGAGTGGAACTCGAGTGCGAGTACATTGTGCATTGCAGCAGCAGTATGAACAGCAGCCATACAAGCAATAGGGCTTTCAGCCATATGAATTGCGGTTGCAACGCCTTTTTCGTCAGCGTAGTCAGCAATTTTCTTAAGCTCGAGCGCACCGCCGCAGGTTAAGATGTCAGGGTGAATTACTGAAACACCGCCTGCATCGATAAGCTCTTTAAAGCCTTCTTTGAGGTAGATATCTTCACCTGTACATACAGGAACGCAAGTTGAATTTTTAAGACGAACATACTGGTCAGTGTACTGCCAAGGCACCATATCTTCAATCCAAGCGAGGTTGTACGGCTCCATACGGCGAGCGAATCTAATACAATCCTCAACGCAAACGTGACCGAAATGGTCTATTGCGAGCGGTACGTCATAACCAATAACTTCTCTTACTTCTTTAACGTAATTTTCGAGGTAGTCAAGACCCTTTTCTGTAATATGTATACCTGTGAAAGGATGAGCAGTTGTAACGATATCATAGCTCTTCTGATGTTTAACCATATCAGCAGTAACTGAACCACCCTGAACATTTAAGATATGTCCTGCATATTTCTTCATATCCTCGATAAATCCGAGCGGTGCATTAAGTGTGCCCGGCTCGTCAAGCAAAAGACCGATACCAAGGTCCATTTTTAAGAATGTAAAGCCCATTTCCATTCTCTTTTTAAGAGCGTGACCCATATCAGTACCTGTGTGTTTGCCGTCAACGTCGGTATCACAGTAAACACGGATTTCATCTCTGAATTTACCGCCGAGGAGCTGATAAACAGGAACACCGTAAGCTTTACCTGCTAAGTCCCAAAGTGCGATTTCAATACCTGAAACACCGCCGCCCTGACGTGAAGGACCGCCGAACTGTTTAATTTTTCTGAAGATTTTATCAACATTACATGGGTTTTCACCTAAGATACGACTTTTAAGCATAAGAGCGTAAGTTTTTGAAGAAGCATCACGAACTTCGCCGTAACCAACTAAGCCTTGGTTTGTTTCGATTTTAATAAGTGTACATCTTTTCGGTGCGCCGTCGATATCTACAAATCTCATATCTGTGATTCTAAGGTCGCTGGGATTAGAACATCTGTTGAAACTCATAAATTTACTCCTTTGCAAGTAGCTTGCATAAATTTTATTTTTGTAGTATAATGCTACTGTCAAGTTGATTTTAGCTTTTTAAAGGGATTTTTTCAACAAATATATTATCGAATTTGCAAACTATATTTCTATCGGGGTAAATAATATGGATGACAGAATAAAATCGGAATTTTTGCTTACAGCAGTTGAAGTAAATGTTGATAAGGGTAAGCGAATGTTGCGCGAACACCGTCACAGCCGTTTTGAAATCGTGCATTTCCGCCGCGGTGAAGGCATTTACGTTGTAAACGGTCATAGTTATTCGATAAAACCGAATGATGTTTTTGTATTTTCATCAAACGAGCAGCATTGCATTACCGATATTTTTGAACCGCTCGAGTTTGTCAATATTCATTTTGAGCCTAGGTTTTTTTGGGGCTCGCGGCTTGAGAGCTTTTCAGATGCAGGAATGTTTTTCTATCATAGCAAGTCATTTTCCTGCCGTCTTTCGCGGTCATCCGAGGCTACGCAAAGGGTTGCGGATCTAATTGAAGAGATTTTAGCGGAAACAACCGAGAAAAGAGCAGAATATAAAATGATGGCTCGATCAAAGCTTACCGATATAATGATAACATTAGTCCGCGATTTTCATTATAATGATGATAAGGCAAACAAGAGTACGTCAAATGTAAAAGCGGTAAGAAAGGCGATGGATTACGTTATGAAGCATTTAACCGAAAAACTTACGCTTGAGGATATCGCCGCCAATTCGGGAATGAGCCGCAGCCGTTTTTCAACCGTTTTTAAGGAAACAATGGGTATTACCCTCTGGGATTACGTTTGTGAGAAGAGAATCGAGCTTGTTATGCATAAGCTAGAGCAGAATGAGGATAAGTCGATGATGGATATTGCGCTTGAGTGCGGTTTTAACAATACGGCAAATTTTAATAAGGCTTTTAAAAAACAAACAGGTGGCACACCGAAGGACTACAAAATCCACGGCAACGCTTTTATTTATCTTTAAGCAAAGTGCGATGGATTTGACGGCGGTTTGAGGGCAAACCGCCCTACGATAAACCATAGGCTCATTGTAATCTGAAAACGGGCGACCGATGACCGTACCTACAAGTAAAGATGAGCTTGTGACAACACAAGGTAACGTAAGAAATATAAATAATCTTTTATTTAATCTTTATGTTACTTTGTTTCGCAACAAAGTAACCCAAACGCGCACAAGTAAGTATCCTTACGTATCCTCACCTTATGCAGAATTTTAAAAAAATGCCCTTTGCTTATTGTAAAACTCGTAAAAATATAGTATAATAAACTTTAATGATTATTATGGGGTAGGTGTTTTTTCTGAGCGAGGCTTATTTTGATAATTCCGCTACAACCGCGCTTTGTGAAAAGGCGAAAACTGCAATAACTAAGGCTTGCGAGATGTACGGCAATCCTTCTTCGCTTCATAAAATGGGTATTCGTTCGAGCAAAATGCTCGAAAATGCGAGAAAAACAATTGCCCTTTCAATCGGTGCTGCCCCCGGCGAGATGTACTTCACATCGGGAGGCACTGAGTCGGACAATATGGCAATCGTTGGCGCGGTAAAGGCGCTTCACCGCAGAGGTAAGAAAATCGTCACCACCGCTTTTGAACATTCCGCAGTAATGCACACAATGAAGCAATTAGAAGCTGACGGCTTTGAGGTCGTTTATCTAAAACCCGATAAGAGCGGAACTATCTCTGCGAGAGCCTTTTTAGATGCGATTGATGAGCAGACAATTTTAGTTAGCTGTATGTCGGTTAATAATGAAACGGGTGCTTTGTTGCCGATTGATATGATAAAAAAGGCTATTCAGCGTAAAAACAGCCCTGCTTATTTTCATTGCGATGCGACTCAGAGCTATTTGAAAACGCCTATAAATCCGCAAAAATTCGGCATTGATTTAATGACGATTTCCGCGCATAAAATTCATGGCCCTAAGGGTGTCGGCGCGCTGTATATTCGCAAAGGTGTCCGTGTTTTACCGCGAACTTTCGGCGGTGAACAGGAAAAAGGTTTGCGCCCGGGTACTGAGCCGTTAATTCTTATAAACGGCTTTGCCGCTGCGGTTGAGGACTTCGGCAATTCTTCCGAAAACGCGCAAAAATGTGCTGAAATAAAGCAATATATTAAAGAGAAGCTAGAGAAAGAAAATGATATTCTGATTAATTCGCCTGAAAAATCAAGCGATTATATTTTAAGCCTTGCAGTGCTTGGCATTAGAAGCGAAACTATGCTTCACTTTTTAGAGCAACGCGAAGTTTATGTTTCATCAGGCTCGGCCTGTGCTAAAGGTAAGCCGTCGCACGTGTTGACAGCACTCGGATTTGACAAACGCAGAGCTGACAGCACAATCCGTATCAGCTTTTCAAAATTTAATACATTTTCTCAAGCGGACAAGTTGATAGACGGTATAATTGAGGCTAAAAATTCACTTATAAAATCTAAATGAGGTTAAATATGAAAGAAATTTTACTTATCAAAAATGGCGAAATCGCACTCAAAGGTCTTAACCGTTCAACCTTTGAGGATATGCTTATTAAAAATATTAAAACTGCGCTTTCAGGTCTTGGTCTTATCCGAGTAAAACGCGCACAGTCTACTATTTATGTGTCACCTGTTTATGATGACTACGATATGGACGAAGCTGTAGAGCGTATGAAAAAAGTATTTGGTATCGCGGCTTTTTCGTGCGCAGCAGTTTGCGAAAAAGATATGGATACTATTCTTTCAACCGCAGTTGAATATTTGCGCGATACAATGGAATTTACCTCTACTTTTAAGGTTGAGGCAAAACGCGCTGATAAAAAATTTCCGCTTAAAAGTCCTGAAATCTGTCGCGAAACAGGTGCGGCACTTCTTCGCGCGTTTAATCACTTAAAAGTTGATGTGCATAACCCTGAGGTTATCGTGACCGTTGAGGTGCGTGACTTTGGCGCATATATTCATACTAACCAGATTCAGGGTGCAGGCGGTATGCCTGTCGGCACAGGCGGTAACGCTGCTATCCTTATTTCAGGCGGTATTGACTCGCCTGTTGCGGCTTATATGCTAGCAAAACGCGGTGTGCGTCTTACCGCAATTCATTTTGCATCTCCTCCGTACACCTCGGAACGCGCTGAGATGAAAGTTAAAGACCTTCTTCATCAGGTTGCAAAGTATTCGGGCGGAATTAATTTTTGCTATGTTCCATTTACTGAGATTCAGGAGAATATCGCAAAGCATTGCCCTGATGATTTGACAACGCTTATAATGCGCAGATATATGATGAAAATCGCCGAGCGAATCGCAAAGGATAAAAACTGCGACGCGCTTATTACAGGCGAGAGTATCGGTCAGGTTGCATCGCAGACAATGAAAGCGCTTGCAGTTACCGATTGCGCAGTAGATATGCCTGTTTTCCGACCACTTATCGGTATGGATAAAGAGGAAATCGTTAAAATCAGCCGCGAGATAGGCACTTTTGAGATTTCAACTTTGCCTTATGAGGACTGCTGTACTGTGTTTACACCAAAACATCCGAGAACACGTCCGAACATCCCTGCAGTAATCAAAGCAGAAGTTTTTCCTGATTGCGAGCGTATGGTCGAAGAAGCAATCGAAAAAGCTACATTTGAGATGATATACTAAAGTATTTTGTTGCAAAAAGTAGTGAAACGATATGATAACGCCATCGGCGACGGATTAGAAAAAGGCTACCTCTCAAGGGGAAGGGTTAGAGTTACACTTCTCACGAGCGTTTATTAACGGTAACTTGAATAAAACTGAAAGGATTAAAAATATGAACGCTGAAATTCTTTGTATAGGAACTGAGCTTGTGCTTGGCGATATATTAAATACCAACGCGCAGTATCTTTCGCAACAATTAGCGCTTAAAGGCATCAATGTATTTTATCAGTCGAGCATCGGTGATAATCCCGAGCGTATTATAAAAGCACTTTCAATTGCGGTAACACGCAGTAATCTTATCATTTTCACAGGGGGACTGGGTCCTACTGCTGATGATATTACTATCGCTACCGTCAGTAATGCACTCGGAATTCCGCTTGAGAAAAATGAAGAAGCTTACAGCCATATTCAGAGATATTTTGAGCGAATCGGAAGAAAGCTTACTAAAAATAATGAAAAACAAGCCTTTCTACCGAAAGGCTGTACTGTTTTGCCGAATAAAAAAGGCACAGCGTCGGGTTGCATTATTGAATCGGGCAATCAGTGTATCGTGTTTCTGCCCGGTCCACCTAGTGAACTTCAGGCTATGTATGAAGATTCTTTAAGCAAATATCTCGATAAATATGCCGACGGCGTTATTAAGTCAAAATTCGTGCATATTTACGGTGTCGGCGAAAGTATGATAGATGAAAAGGCGGCTGAGCTTATAAAAGGCGAAAATCCTACCGTTGCGCCATACGCTAAGGACGGTGAAGCCGAACTTCGTGTTACCGCAAAAAGCGATAACGAGCTTTCAGCTGCAAAAATGATTGACGAAACGCTTATTAAAATTCAGAATATCTTCGGTGATTCAATTTACGGCTATGATGATGTAACGCTCGAATCGGTTGTTGTTTCTATGCTTAAAGCAAAAGGGCTTACCGTTGCAACCGCAGAAAGCTGCACCGCAGGCTATATTTCAAAAAGAATTACCGATATTTCCGGCGCTTCAAAAGTATTCAATATGGGTGTTTCAACCTATTCAAATGAGTCAAAAACCAATCAGCTCGGCGTTCCGCCTGAGCTTATAAAAGAGCATGGTGCGGTGTCACCTGAGGTTGCCGCTTGTATGGCTAAAGGTGTAAGAGAAAATTCAGGCGCCGATATTGGTCTTTCAATTACAGGAATTGCAGGACCTAAGTCTGATGACAGCAACAAGCCTGTAGGCCTTGCCTACATCGGCCTTTCCGATAAAAGCGGTGAGTATGTTATAAAATCAATGAAAGGCGGAAAAAAAGACCGCGAATATATTCGTTTTTCTTCTGCCTCCGAGGCGCTTAATTTCTTGCGCCTATACCTTTTAAACGGCGGCGGAAGATTAGAAGCCGAAAAGACAAATGCAGTGCTTTTGTCTGAAATCGCACCAAAGGTTACGGAAAAGGAAGAGATAAAAGAAGAGATAAAAGAACCTCAGGTTGAGTTTAAAGAAGAAAATGATACTCCTCAGGAAGTAAAGGTAACCGATGAGGACAGAAAATCCCAGATAAAACAGAGAACTTTATTTATCCAGAACCCTGTTCAGCTTACCCCAGACCAGTTTACCGATGTTATGATTGGCTCTTATGACGAGGAAGATGATAATATCGTTTCCGAGACAGTTTCACTTGACAGCCTGCAGGGCGGCTCGCGTAAGGCTGATGAAAAAGCCGATGTAAAAGTTGTTATTGATGAAGGCGAATACACTCCGGTTGATGACGATGAGTTTATAGAAATGGATAAAAGAGTGGAAGAAATGCATATTCAGCTTCAAAAAGAGGAAAAAAAGAAATTTTTCAAAAGCCTGTTTATTCATAAAGGCGATACTACCGCCGAGAAGGCAAGAAAAATAACCTTCTGGGTTGCAATACTTCTTTTGATTGTTGCGCTTGTGAATATCGCATTTTACTTTATCAACCCGTTATTACAGAAAAACACCCTTTCTTCAATGGCTGAGGATTATCATTCGGCTGATACAGACGATTATTACAGTGCCGAGATTAATCCGAAATTCAAGGCGATGTATAAAGAAAATAACGACCTTATCGGCTGGATTACGATTGACGGCACAAATGTTGATTATCCTGTTGTTCAGAATAAAGAGGATAATGAGTTTTATATGCGACGCGGATTTAATAAATCCTACTCGCGTGAAGGCTCGATTTTTGCGGATATCAGTTCCTCGATTGAGTATAAAAATGAAACCCAAAATGTTGTGCTTTACGGTCATCATATGATTTCAACAGGTACAATGTTTAAAGAACTTGATGAGTTTCAAAATGTTCAGTTTTACAAGAAAAATCCTACTATAACCTTTGATTCTCTCTATCGCGACAGCGAATACAAGATCTTTGCGGTATTCATTACAAATTCAATTCCATCTCAGGACAACGGTAATTATTACGATTACCGTCGGACTGAGTTTGCGTCTAAAAAGGATTTTGAGGAATGGATAAACGAAGCGAGAGTCCGCTCGCTTATCACAACTGATATTGATATTGCTTATACCGATGAAATTCTTACCTTGCAGACCTGTAATGATTCGTTTGAAAGCGATGATGAGAAAGCAAGACTTGTTATTATGGCACGCAGAGTGCGTGACGGCGAGTCAAAAGAGGTTGATACTTCTTCAGCTGTGAACAACCCAAATCCGAAATATCCGCAGATGTGGTATGATGTAAATGGAATGGTAAATCCTTATTATAATGCCGAGAGCGAAACTCAAACACAAGAGCAAACTACGAAAGCTTCTGTGACAAAGACATCAGCAACAAAATCTTCAGCTGCAACTACTAAAAAGACAACTACCGCGGCTTATGTTCCGGCACAGGTTACGGCACGTAACACTACTACAACCAAGAAAGCCACAACTGCTACGACTAAAAAAATAACTACAACCACTAAGGCTACAACTAAGTCGACAACCAAAACTACTACCAAAGCTACAACAACGGCTAAATCTCAGACGCCTGTAGAAACAACTGTTGCGCCTGTTAGTAATACAGTAAATGAATAAAGCAAAACTAATACTTTCAATGATAATTTTCGGCACAATCGGTGTTTTTGTGCGTAATATCCCGCTGCCGTCAAGCGCTATTGCGCTCGTTCGTGCAGTAGTCGGCGTTGTGTTTCTAATCGGCATAAGCTTTATAAGTAAGAAAAAAGTATCCTTTTCAGCAGTAAAAAGAAATCTCTTACTCCTGATTTTATCAGGTGCAGCGCTCGGGTTTAACTGGATTTTGCTTTTTGAAGCCTACCGCTATACAACCGTTGCAACCGCAACGCTCTGTTACTATCTTGCGCCGACTTTTGTTATCGTTGCCTCGCCGTTTGTATTGAAAGAAAAATTATCTGTAAAAAAATCGGTCTGCGTTGTAATTTCGCTTATCGGCATGGTATTTGTTTCCGGAGTAATCACAAGCGGATTTAAAATCTCTGAGCTTACAGGCGTGCTTTTCGGAATTGGTGCGGCAGTACTTTATGCGGCTATCATACTGATTAATAAAAAAATGAAGGATATATCTTCATTTGATATGACGGTTGCAGAACTGCTTGTGTCAGCGGTAGTACTCACCCCGTATGTGCTCTTAACTGAGGACTTTTCAGGCGCTTCGCTGAAAATCGGGGAAGTCTTTATGCTTTTATTAGTCGGCGTTGTTCACACAGGAGTCGCTTATGCGCTTTACTTTGCTTCAATTACAAAAGTTTCGGGTTCTACCGTTGCGCTTTTCAGCTATATCGACCCGGTTTGTGCGATAATTTTGTCGGCTACAGTGCTTCGTGAGGGCTTTACCTTTTATTCATTTTTAGGTGCTCTGCTTATTCTGGGCGCTTCGGTTTTAGGTGAGTTGAAAAATTCAAAAAAATCCGAAAAACTATAAGTTATGTAAACTAAATGTTGAAAACTTTAACGATTTTAAGCGGAGTTTTCAACTTTTTAACATAGTTTTTAACATTTATGGTCAACCAAAAAGGAATCAAATTTTAATGTTTTTTAGAAGGAAGAAATGAAAAATGACGAAAATTGATATTATTTCAGGTTTCCTCGGTGCAGGAAAAACCACTCTCATCAAAAAGCTTATAAATGAGGCTTTTTGCGGTGAAAAATTAGTGCTTATTGAGAATGAATTTGGCGAAATCGGTATCGACGGCGGATTTTTAAAAGACGCAGGTATCGAAATTACTGAGATGAACTCGGGTTGTATCTGCTGTTCGCTCGTCGGTGACTTCGGAAAGGCGTTGAAACAGGTGCTCGAACAGTATTCGCCTGACAGAATTATTATTGAGCCGTCAGGTGTCGGCAAATTATCTGACGTTATCAAGGCGGTTGTGGATATCGACAGCGACGATATTCAGCTTAACAGCTTTACAACAGTTGCCGATGCGAAAAAATGCAAAATGTATATGAAAAACTTCGGCGAATTTTTTAACAACCAGATTGAATTTGCGAAAGCAATTGTTCTTTCTCATACCGCAGGTCTTTCAGAGGACAAGGTTGCTCAGGCAGTTTCTCTTATCCGCGAGCATAATAAGTCGGCTTCGCTTATCACTACTGATTGGGATGCTCTCAGCGGTGCTGATATTTTAGCGGCAATGGAGCAGAGAGATACTCTTTCGGAGTCACTTGCTGAACTTCTTCACGAGCATGAGCACCACCATCACCACCATGACCACGAACATCACCATCACGACCACGATGAGGATTGTGATTGCGGATGCCATGACCACGA
>JBGVHY010000110.1:0-2158 GCA_045122755.1 Acutalibacteraceae bacterium
CTTAATGAGACAAAATTAAAAACAGCAAAACAGCACTTCACTCTGAAGTGCTGTTTTAATATAGTAGTTATTTATCTTTACAAGAGCAGCCCTGCGGTGCTTCTACTACCTTGCCGCCTGAAAAGCAAACCTCATTTGTGATGTTTCCTTGCTCGAAATTCGCGATATTCTCCATTGTGACCATAGCAATCTGCTGCATTGCCTCACGTGTGAAAAAACCCTGATGCGATGCCATAACAACATTCGGGAAAGAAATAAGACGCATTAATTCATCGTCATCAATAATCTCATTGGACTTATCCTCAAAGAAAACGTCGCTTTCTTCCTCGTAAACATCAAGTCCCGCACCGCCGATTTTTTTGGATTTAAGACCTTCAATCAACGCTGTAGTATCAATCAGCGCACCGCGCGAGGTATTTATAATAAACACATTATCCTGCATTTTTTCAATACTGTCAGCGTTAATAATATGTCGAGTATCTTTAGTCAGCGGACAATGAAGCGAAATAATATTTGACTTGCTGAAAAGCTCATCAAGACTTACATATTCGATTTGGAGATTTTTATTCGGATACGGGTCATAAGCTATTACCTTCATACGGAAGCCCTTGCAGATATCAATGAACATCTGACCGATTTTACCTGTTCCGATTATTCCCGCGGTTTTGCCCGCAAGGTCAAAACCGAGCAAGCCGTTTATATTAAAGTTAAAGTCCCTTGTGCGGATATAGGCTTTATGAGTTTTTCGATTTACTGTAAGCAGTAGCGCTGCCGCAAACTCAGCAACCGCCGACGGCGAATACGCCGGCACACGCACAACTTTTATATCGCCGAGCGATTTTAATTCTACATTATTATAACCGGCACAACGAAGCGCAATCAGTTTTACACCATTTTGGTTGAGGATATCAAGCACCTCTTTGTCAGCAGTATCGTTTACAAAGATGCAGACAACATCATATCCGCGGGATAACACCGCAGTGTCTATATTAAGCTTATGTTCAAAAAATTTGACCTTGTAGCCGTACTGTTCCATCATCGGCTCAAACCAAATTTTATCATAAGGCTTGGTATCATAAAATGCAATTTTCATAAAAAGCCTCTCTTTCTTATTATTTAACTATATTTTACCCGAAAGTCTCGTAATAATCAATAATTATTTTTTGTAAATCAAAAGTTAGTTTTTCTTATAATTTTGCGAGAAATCAAGAGAAAACAAGAGAAAATTAAAATTATTTTAAAAATCTTTCATTTTTTGATTGACTACTCTTAAAAAATGTGTTAAGATATCACTTGCGTTGAATCAAACTATTAACAAAATATTTACGGAGGTAAATCAAGATGTCAACATTTATGGCAAAAGCTCAGGAAATTGAGCGTAAATGGTACATCCTCGATGCTGAAGGCAAATCACTCGGTAGAGTTGCTACTGTAGCTGCTGACCTTCTCAGAGGTAAAAATGAACCAATCTTCACACCACATGTAGACTGCGGTAACCATGTTATCGTTATCAATGCTGATAAAGCAGTTCTTACAGGTAAAAAATTAGAGCAGAAATTCTACTATCGTCACACAGGTTACATCGGCGGTCTTAAAGCTGTTCAGTACAAAACACTTATGGCTACAAAACCTGAAAAGGCTATGGAGCTTGCAGTTAAAGGTATGGTACCTGATACAACAATCGGCCGTAAAGCTCTTACAAGACTCAGAGTTTACAAAGGCACTGAGCATAAACATGAAGCTCAGAAACCTGTAGTTTACGAATTTTAATAGAAGGGAGACAGAATAATTATGTATGAAACTAAACCATATTTCTACGGTACAGGTAGAAGAAAGAGTTCTGTAGCCCGCGTTAGAGTTTACAACGGTACAGGCAAAATCACAATCAACGGCAGAGATATCGACGATTATTTCGGTCTTGAAACATTAAAACTCATCGTTAACCAGCCACTCGAGCTTACTGAAACTCAGGGCAAATTCGACATCGTTTGTAATGTAACAGGCGGCGGTGTTACAGGTCAGGCTGGCGCTATCCGTCACGGTTTATCACGTGCATTGCTTCAGTACAACGAAGAACTCCGTCCTACACTTAAAAAGGCAGGATTCTTAACTCGTGACCCAAGAATGAAAGAGAGAAAGAAACCAGGTCTCAAAGGCG
>JBGVHY010000111.1:0-6677 GCA_045122755.1 Acutalibacteraceae bacterium
ACACTCGTTGCGAGGGGCGAAAAAACAGGTATAAACGTTTTTTGCATACCCGTTGCAAAAGAGCTTGATTTGAAGAAGTGTGCAAAAATCTTGGGTGATAAAAAGGTCGAGATGATTGCAGTTAAAGACTTGCTTTCTCTCACAGGCTACATAAGAGGCGGTTGCTCACCCGTAGGAATGAAAAAACAGTATCCTACTTTTATTGATATTTCAGCGCAGACACTTGATAAAATTTATGTATCCGCGGGCAAACGCGGCGGACAGATTTATATAAATCCTGAAGATTTAAGCGAATTTATCGGCGCAAAATTTGATGATATAGTAAAAGAATAAATCAATCCATAATTACAAAAAACCAAAACGGCAGAAGTCAAAAAACTTCTGCCTTTTATCATTAATCTTTAAACGGTAAATATACCTTTGCTTTGAACAAATCGCCGTCTATGCTAAGCTCTAATTTTCCGTTCATCGCCGAGCATAACTCTTTTGCGATTGAAAGACCCAAGCCGTTGCCTTCGTTTGTTCGGGATTTGTCACCGCGGACAAATCTCTCGGTTAACTCGTCAGCTGAAATATCAAGCGCCGAGGCTGAAATATTTTTAATCTCGAACACACCGCGACCAAATTCTTCATAAACCGAAACATAAACACGAGTGCCTTTCGCCGAGTATTTTTTCGCGTTTGAAAGCAAATTTTCAATAACTCTGAAAGTCTTGTTTCCGTCAGCGAAAACAACAGGCGGATTTTCGGAAAGCTTCAGCTTAATTTCAAGCATATTCTTTTCAAATTCCTCGCTCATCTCGCCAACTGCCTGAACAACAAGCTCGGATAAATTAAGCTCGGAAAGATTAAGCGTAATGTTACCGCTTGAAACCTTTGAAGCCTCGATCAAATCCTCGATTAAGCGTTTGAGTTTTAACCCTTTTTCATCAAGCACGCTGATATATTCCTTAGCTTTTTCGTCCGCTAGATTGCATTGCCCGAGCAGGTCAACGTAGGTTATAATCGAAGTAAGCGGAGTTTTAAGGTCGTGCGAAACATTGGTTATGAGCTCGGTTCTGAGTCGCTCATCTTTTACCGCTTTTGCAACTGCCTCTTGCAATTCGAGATTGGTATATTTCATACTTTTCTGCAAGGTTTTAAGTGATTGAGGCAGTTTTTCTAAATCTTCCTCAAATTCAGTTCGCTCTTTAGCCGCAACAATGATTTTATCAAGCGAAATTAAGTATTTAATCCATATTAACGCTGCATAAACGTTAATTGCGATAAGCGCAATAACGCTTAGGAATGCTAAGAAATATCCTGATTGCCACAAAAGTGATAAAACTAATATAAAACCTAATATCGCATCAATTATAAGTACGCCGATAATCATTGGAATAGTAGTTTTTTGGACTTCATTAGGTCGGTAAGCGAGCATATCAATTGCTTTTTTAATAAGTCTTACAAAAACCTTGAAAAGACCTGCAATTTTCTTTAAAACCCACTTGATTACAATGACAACAAGACAGTTATCAAGCAGCTTTTTCTCGGATTTGCAAACGCGGACAAATGACATAAAAAATTCACATACAAGCGCCCAGACTGCCAGCGCTGCTATGGCGATAACATAAGAAGCGAAACGATTGTAAAGCATTTCAAAATTGTTATCCAGCACCACTATTCCCATTGCAACTACACCGAATCCTAAACTTACTGAAATTGCAAAATGAACATCGGTAAAAAGCTTATCAATAAAGCAACGTTTTTCAGCCGAATTTACAAGCGCGATTATCAGCAGCGCAATACCAAATAATGCTGTAAGCATTGCAATAATAAATTGAATTTGAAAATTAGTTTCGTTTAAATCCTTAAGTAAGCTTTCATGGATAAGAAAAGGGTCGCTTGAAACTGCATTAGTTGTATCAATTGTTACATAACAATCAAATTCTTCGGTAAAAAACGGTTCGGGATTCCAGTTGTCAATGAAAGCTTCAAAACCTTTGTTTTCTACCACACCGCCGACATTGAGATAGTAGTTGTCACAGCTTTTTACAAAGCTTTCAGCTTCTGCTTTGTCAGGTGAAATGTTTGAAGTAACTGTACCTGTTTTGTTGTCGATTACAAAGTATTTCATACTCGACGGAAGGCTTTCAATACCGCCTTCATCAATGAAATAGTCTTCTTCTACAACATTGCTTAAAAATGTATCATAGCTTTCCTCGATATACGCTTTGGGTGAGTCCTGTCTGTATGTGAGCTCATTAATGACAAAGTAATATGTGCTGTCATTCAATTTGAATTTTTTAGAATAATTAAAATAATTCTGCTTCAGCTCATATTTCGGCACTATATCAACGTAATTCAAGAAGCCTTCACCCTCGGTACCGTTTACAATATTCTGCACATCGCGTACAATCGCAGGTGCATCTTTATCATAATTCACAGCATTGCGGATTGTCGCTTGCGGAACGGTATACTCAGCGTTTTCGTTGAAATATTCACCTGCATACTCGTAAAATCCGCCCATTTCTTCGAGCTTTTCCATAAAATAATTCTCGATAAATATGGCGCGGTCTTTATTGTAAGAATTTAAAGCTTCTTCTACAACACCGCTTTTTAATACGCTGAGCGCATTTGCATCAGCACTTGATTTGTCACCGCCTGTTTCGTGGGATAACTGATATAAGCTTTCACCGAATTTCGATAGGAATGATGACAGGTCTGTTAGCTTTAGATTTTTAGACTGCTCAGGGTAAGCAATAAGATTTAGCCCTGTTACTCCGCAAGCTCTTATTACATTAAACGCAAAACCTGATGCAGAGCCGATAAGCAGAATTGATATAAAAATACACAAAAAATTAATTATTGATTTTTTCTTCATTAAATCTCACCGCCTTTTATCTTAACTATTGCAAATATTGCGCCGACAATCAGCACCGCCGCCGTAACTATATTGATGATTGTTGCTCTTCTACTGAACTTTTTCGCATTTGTATCCAAGTCCGTACACCACCTTAATGTATTTCGGGTCTTTTGGATTAATTTCAATCTTTTCTCTTATGTTACGGATATGAACTGTTACGGTCTTTTCAGCACCGTATGAAGGCTCGTTCCAGACAGCCTCGTAAATCTGTGATGAAGAAAGCACCTTGCCCATATTCTCCATCAGGTACTCTAGTATTTTAAATTCTCTCGCGGTAAGCTTAACCGGGTCACCGTCAACCGTTACCTGCTTTATCTCAGTATCAAGCGTAATACCACCTGTGACTATCTGCGTAGGCTTGGTTTCGACGTTGCCGAATGAGGTATACCTTCTTATCTGCGATTTTACCCTTGCGCAAAGCTCGAGCGGATTAAACGGTTTTGTAACGTAGTCATCAGCTCCGAAATCAAGACCGATAATCTTGTCGGTATCCTCACTTTTAGCCGAAAGCAGAATAACAGGGAAGTTGTACTGCTCGCGTATTTTAAGTGTAGTTTTAAGCCCGTCAAGCCGAGGCATCATAATATCAAGTACAACACAGCTTATATCGTCATTGCCTCTAATTATTTCGAGAGCCTCGATGCCGTCAGCCGCAGTCAATACTTCGTAACCGCTTTGCGAAAGATAAATGCGCAATGATTCAAGTATCGCTTCATCATCATCGCAAACCAAAACTTTATACATAATTCATTTTCTCCTTCCACCTCATTTCAGTTATTGTAACACAAGAGAAAGATTTTTTAAACCCGTTGTATACATTAAATCATTAAAATTCAAATCTGAGTCAAAGCAAAAGTTAAGAATTTATAAAGATTTTAAATTAAAAACGGATTGACTTGGATACAAGTCAATCCGTTTTCTCTATTTATTATCTTTGCCTTTTCTGAGAAACACTATTCCTATTGCGAAAAGCGCCGCATAAATAACCCACGTCAGCATATTGTATAAAAAGTTTTCCATAGCGGTTGCACCGGAATAAATTATCCAGAGTGTGCCATATGAAAATCTTTCGCAAATTAAAACAGTGACAATAAAAATCAGAACAAATCCGGCATAAGTGAACATCTTTTTAGACATTGTTAAACCTCCTTATTTATGACTTCATTTACGAAAATAAGTCTTTTACTCAAAACAATTCAATATTTCCTTGATTGCATCAAGCTTGTTTTCGCCTTTTTTCGCTCTCACCGTAACGTATGGCTTTTCGCCTGCCGAAATAAGCACACGCATTTTCATCTTTTCCATAAGCGGACGGATTTTTTTAAGCGAAAATTCCTTGAAATAAATCACGATATTCTCGTGTTTATCGTTAATTTCGGTGATTCCTAAAGTTACCGCGCGGTTTCTCAGTAGCGCAATATCAATAAGCCCTAATACCGCTTTCGGCGGTTCGCCGAAACGGTCGATAAGCTCGTCAACAACGTCCTCGGAATCAGCCTCGGTCTTAATCTCGGCAATTCTGCGGTAAATCTGCAATCTCGCCGAAAGACTCGGGATATATTTTTCAGGAATATGCGCAACAATATGCAAATCGATAAGACATTCCTGTTCCTCGTCCGCTGTTTTCTCGCCTTTTTCCTCTTTTATTGCATCACCTAGCAGTTTTACATACATCTCATAACCAACGGTGTCCATATGCCCATGCTGTTTTGCACCTAAAATATTGCCTGCTCCGCGGATTTCAAGGTCGCGCATAGCAATCTTAAATCCCGAGCCGAACTCGGTATATTCGCGGATTGCCTCAAGCCGCTTTGTAGCAATATCCGAAAGCGCCTTGCCTCGGTGATAGGTGAAATAGGCATAAGCTCGGCGCGAAGAACGGCCTACACGACCGCGTAGCTGATGTAGTTGCGCAAGACCAAAACGGTCGGCATTTTCAATAATCAGCGTGTTGCAGTTCGGCACGTCAACACCTGTTTCTATAATCGTTGTGCATACTAAAATGTCAATCGAATGTTCAAGCAAGCCTTGCCACTTTTGCGATAGCTCGTCTTCGCTCATCTGTCCGTGCGCAATTTCGATGTTAGCGTCAGGCAGGTCGTGTTTAAGCCTTGCCGCTACCTGATGAATAGTTTCAACGCGGTTGTAGATGTAATAAACCTGACCGCCTCTGGATAACTCCTTGCGAATAGCATCTAAAATAATTCCTCTGTCGTGCTCGAGTACATAAGTCTGAACAGGGTGGCGGTCAGACGGCGCTTCCTCAATAATCGACATATCCCTAATTCCTGTCATCGCCATATTAAGCGTTCTTGGAATCGGTGTAGCCGAAAGAGTCAGTACATCTACATTCGGAAATTTTTGTTTCAGTTTTTCCTTCTGCGCAACACCGAAACGCTGTTCCTCATCAATGATAAGCAACCCTAAATCCTTAAATTCAACATCACCTGAAATAATTCGGTGCGTACCTACAATTATGTCAATTTCGCCTCGTTTTAAGCGTTTTTTGATGTCGCTTGATTGCTTTGCGGTACGAAAACGGGAAAGCATTTCAACATTTACCGCGAAATATTCCATTCGTTTAATCAGCGTCTGATAATGCTGCCAAGCAAGAATGGTTGTAGGCACTAAAATCGCTACCTGTTTGCCGTCGCAGACCGCTTTAAATGCGGCACGAAGCGCTACTTCAGTCTTGCCGAAGCCAACGTCACCGCAAAGAAGCCTTTCCATTGGTACTTTGCGCTCCATATCGTGCTTAATTTCATCAATACATCTTAGCTGGTCATCGGTTTCATCATAAGGGAAGTGGTATTCAAAATCGTGTTGCAGGTCGGTATCATCGGAAAAAGCAAAGCCCTCTATCTTCATTCTCTGCGAATAAAGCGCAATAAGCTCTTTCGCCATTTCCTTGACCGCGCCTTTAACTCTGCGCTTGGTATTTTTCCAAGTATCCGAGCCTAGCTTGTTCAGCTTAACGGTGGTAGCATCACCGCCGCCTATATATCTGGCAACCAAATCAAGCTGGGTAACAGGCACATATAAAATATCGTTTTTCTGAAATCTTATTGTGATATAGTCTTTAATAATACCCTCGGTTTCAACCTTTTTTATTCCCTCGAAAATACCGATACCGTAAATCGAATGAACAACCAGCTCTCCTGATTTAAGCTCATCGAGTGAGCCAAGCGAAGCACCTTGTTTAGTATAAAATTTCTTGCGTTTTGTCTTTTTACCGCTCAGCTTAGCGTGAGTAAACACCGCTATTTTAGAGGCAGGGTAGTCAATACCGCTCGGCAATCCTCCTGTTGTAATATAAACACTGCCTCGTGTCAGTGTATCGGGAATTTCGCTGTGATAATCGGCGGTGATACCGAGCTTTTGCAACTCGTCCGAAAGCGCAAGCGCCGCACGCTCAGTTCCTGCCATAATAATGCTCTTGTAGCCAAGGCTCTGCTTTGCGGTGATATCCTCCATAAGGTCGGCTACAAGACCGCCCCAAGGGGATAGGGTAAGTAAATTGAAATTCACCAAAGCCTTTGGATTGATATCCGATTTTGTCGCGTTAAAGGTTTCGAGCACAACTGTATCGCTATTGTTCAACGCTCCGTATAACTCGCCTTGCGACAGATAAAAATTATCAAGACCTTTGCAAAGGATACCTTCTTCAAAACAAGTCTTTAAGTCCTCGTTATTCTGCCAGGTGAATGAGCGTATTCGCTCGTTTACCTTACTCGGCTCATAAATAAATACAACCGCATCAGCAAGATAATCA
>JBGVHY010000112.1:0-4952 GCA_045122755.1 Acutalibacteraceae bacterium
CGTATTCCCGGAAATGACCGAAACAAACGAAAAAATCATTGAACTTATTGTAACGGATAAAAACAATCAGGAAAATTTTAATGAAACAGTAAATGTAATCGGTAAGGAAAACTGGCTTATTACATGCTACGTTTATAAAGATAATAATCTCAATTCATATGTAGCTTACACTCTGAAGCAAGACAAGGAAGCAGAATTTATAGAATATATTAAAAATAATGGCTTGAAAAAGCAAGAAAACAGTGTTATAATGTATCTCTGTGCAGATAAATTCAACGAAGATGAAGAAAAAGATGAGTTTTATTCATCTTCAAGCGAAGATACATATTTCAGCGCCAGCTGTTGCATAAGCAAGGATGCTGTAAAAGAATATCTTTACGATTATTATTAAAAGTTTATTATCACTGTTTAAGGCGCTTTTAGTTGCGGTTTAGACAGATTTTCAGAAGGGTAAGATAAAAATGTACAAAATCGTAAACAAAAAGTGTCTTAATCCTACCGTTACTATGATGGATATCGAAGCGCCGCTTGTTGCCAGAAAAGCTCAAGCCGGTCAGTTTATTATCCTTCGAGTTGACGAGGGCGGCGAGAGAATTCCGCTGACTGTTGCAGGATATGACAGAGAGGCAGGCACTGTAAAAATTATTTTTCAGGTTGTCGGCTCTACTACCGAAAGACTTAATCACAAAGAAGCAGGCGAATACATAACTGACTTTGCCGGTCCGCTCGGCGTTGCTACTCATACTGAGGGTCTTAAAAAAGTCTGCATCGTAGGCGGCGGTGTTGGTTGCGCTATTGCGCTTCCCGTTGCTCAGAAATTGCATGAGCTCGGTTGCGAGGTTCACTCAATTATCGGTTTCAGAAATAAAGATTTACTTATTCTTGAAGACGAATTCCGTGCTTGCTCGGATACTCTTACTATTATGACTGAAGATGGCTCATACGGTCAACAAGGTCTTGTTACCGAGCCGTTAAAACAGGCTCTTGAAAACGGTGAGAGATACGACGAGGTTATCACAATCGGTCCGCTGATTATGATGAAATTCGTTGTTTCTACTACAAAACCTTTTGACCAGAAAACAACTGTTTCAATGAACCCGATTATGATTGACGGAACAGGAATGTGCGGTGGCTGTCGTTTGACAGTAGGCGGTAAAACTAAGTTTGCTTGTGTTGACGGACCTGATTTTGACGGTTTCGAGGTTGATTTTGACGAGGCAATGGCTCGTTCAACTATGTATAAAGATTTTGAGCGCCACGAATACGAAGACGCTTGTAACTTGTTTAAGGAGGTAAAGGACTAATGCTCAAACCTAATATGTCACTTGAGAAAAATCCAATGCCTTCACAGGAACCTACGGTAAGAGCTAAAAACTTTTACGAGGTTGCTACAGGATATACCGATGAAATCGCTATTGATGAGGCAATGCGTTGCTTAAACTGTAAGCATATGCCTTGTGTGTCGGGTTGCCCTGTTAAAATTCATATTCCTGAGTTTATCGCTAAGATTAAAGAGGGCGATTTTGAAGGCGCTTATCAGATTATCTCGCAGTCATCTTCACTCCCTGCTGTTTGCGGTCGTGTTTGTCCGCAGGAATCGCAGTGCGAGTCTAAATGCGTAAGAGGTATTAAAGGTGAGCCTGTCGGCATTGGCAGACTTGAACGTTTTGTTGCTGACTGGCACAATGCTCATTCTACAGAAGACCCTATTGTGCCCGAATCAAACGGTCACAAGGTTGCAGTTATCGGCTCAGGTCCTTCAGGTCTTACTTGTGCAGGCGACCTTGCTAAAAAAGGTTACAAAGTAACCGTTTTTGAAGCACTTCACCTTGCAGGCGGTGTGTTGGTTTACGGCATTCCTGAATTCAGACTTCCGAAATCAATCGTTGCAAAGGAAGTTGATACTCTTAAAAAGCTTGGTGTTGAAATCCAGACTAACGTTATTATCGGTAAAACAATTACAATTGACGAGCTTATGAACGAAATGGGCTATGAGGCTGTTTTTGTCGGCTCAGGTGCAGGTTTGCCGAGATTTATGGGTATTGAGGGTGAGTCACTCAAGGGTGTTTACTCAGCTAACGAGTTCTTGACCCGCAGTAACCTTATGAAAGCTTACAAAGATGATTCACATACACCGATTATGAAGTCTAAAAAGGTTGCAGTTGTCGGCGGCGGTAACGTTGCTATGGACGCTGCAAGAACTGCCCTTCGACTTGGTGCTGAAAAGGTATATATCGTTTACCGACGTTCGATGGAAGAGCTCCCTGCCCGTAAGGAAGAGGTTGAGCACGCTATCGAAGAGGGCATCGAATTTAAACTCCTTAACAACCCTGTTAAAATTCTCGGATACAACAATCCTGATGACAAACGCGACCCGAAAAACGGTTTCGTAACAGGTATGGAATGTATCAGAATGGAGCTTGGCGAGCCTGATGAACGCGGCAGAAGACGTCCTGTTGAAGTTCCTGATTCTAATTTCACAATCGATGTTGATACAGTTATTATGTCAATCGGCACTTCCCCTAACCCGCTTATCAAAGCGACAACTGAGGGACTTGATGTTAATAATCGCGGTGGTATTATTGTTGAGGAAGCGACAGGTGCTACCTCTAAAGAAGGTGTTTATGCAGGCGGTGACGCTGTAACAGGCGCTGCTACTGTAATCCTTGCAATGGGTGCAGGTAAAACCGCAGCCGATGCGATTGATGAATATTTAAGCAAATAATTTATTGCATTATAAAAAGCGTGGTTTTAAACCACGCTTTTATATTTTAATCGTTAGCTTTTGCCCAGGTATCGACGAGTGATTTGATATCCGAGTCTAATAAACCGTAACCGCCGTTTACATCTGCAATATAAGCATCGGCAATCGCGGCGATTGTATGGGTACAGGTAGTCTTAGAATAATAGTAGTTTTCTCCCACTTTCACATAACCGCGTGCTACAAATTCTCTGTTGTAGTTTATGTTCTTGATGTTAACGATTGAGCCCGCAAATTTATTACCGCTCCAGAAAGTAGTTGTCGAGCCGTATACAACATTTAAAGCGTTGCGCGATTCAGCATCTTCAACTGTAAGCTCATCTCCTGCTAAATCAGTCGGTGCGATAAGTGTACCGAATCGGTACTCGTTTTCACCTGTGAGTGCCATAAGGGCCTCATCATCAACTGTTGTATAAAATCTCATACCATTTACGCTGTTAAGACGGATTGAAGCACTGCTTTGAGTTACGACAACGTCTGTTGTTGCAACAACTTCTGCCGAGGCTGACAATTCCTCATCGGTTTCGGGCAGAATAAACTGAAGGTCGTCAAAATAGTAAGCCGAACCGTTGCAATAAGCATCTTCAAATACGATACAGACAGCCTCAAGACCTGCGAGCATCTCATCAGTAAGATTTACCTCAGCGCCTGTCTGCCCTGATGCAGGACTTAGTCTGTTCTGTCCATCCTTAAAGCTTGCAGAAGCATTAAGCTTCATATCCGACCATTTAATTTCATAAGTTCTGCCTTCGGCTGTAAGATCGCCTAAAATATTTGAACCCCAACTGCCGTCTGCTGAATAGTAAGAGGTAGTACCGTCAACTGTAATTTTAAAACCGACGTTGATACAATCCGAAAGTTCGGCAGACGTTGAAATATCGGCAGCAGCCCAGAATTTAATACCTTCGCTTTCCTTTGCCAATGCGCCGAGGTCGCTTGAAGCATAGTTGAACCCCTGAACATCAAGCATGCTTGTTCGTAACACTTTAAGAACTTTAGTACCGCCCGATAATGTGCTGTTGATGATTGAAATATTATTGTTATAAGACGGCGAAATATTATAAACATCAATATCTCCGTTTGCACCGACGGTATTTTCCTTGATTGTCCCTGTAAAAGTATCCGCATCAAAAATTATGCCATAAGAAGTTGTTGCAGAAGGAGTTTCGGTTGCAGAAAGAGTTGTTGCAGTAGTGGTTGTTGTCGCAATAGTAGTCGTTTCCGTGGTTTCGGCAACGGTAGTAGGAGCTTCGTTTTCATAAGTAAGCTGAATATCATCAATATAGTAAACCGAGCCGTCGCAGTAAGCATCTTCAAACACAATATTTACAGCCTCAAGACCTGCGAGCATCTTACTCGTAAGGTTAACTTCTGCACCTGTCTGCCCTGAGGCAGGACTGCATCTGTTCTGAATTTTTTTAAAGCTTGCGGAAGCGTTAAGCTTCATATCCGCCCATTTAATTTCATAAGTTCTGCCTTCGGCTGTAAGGTCGCCTAAAAGATTTGAACCCCAACTGCCGTCAGCTGAATAATAGGTAGTTACGCCGTCATAAGTTACTTTGAAAACAATATTAATACAGTTTGAAAGCTTAGCAGAGGTGTCTGTGTCAGCGGCTGCCAAGAAGCTGATACCTGAGCTTGTTGCCGCTAATGAGCCGAGATTTTTATCAGCATACATAACGCCCTGAGCATCATGCATTACTTCTCTTGTGACTTGTAAAACCTTTGACCCGCCTGATAATGTACTGTCAACGAGTGAAAGCTTATTGTTATAAGACGGCGACATAGTATAAATATCAATATCTCCGTTTACGCCGACTGCATTTTCCTTAATTGTGCCTGTAAAAGTGTCTGCATCGAATAACATATAGGTATAATTATCCGCAATTGCGGTTGTCATTGTCATCGGTATTACAACGAATATCATTAACAATGAAAGGGTTAATGATAGTAATTTTTTCATGGTTTTTCTCCTTTAAACTTCCTTGTGCACATATTTGTACATTATATCACGCAATCCCCATAAATTCAACCACGTTTTACAGATAAATAGTTCGTATATTTTTGAATATAGTTCTAAAACCTTATTTCAATATTATTTTTAAAAATAAAAAACTTGACTTTTATACAAAAGTGCAGTAAAATAATATCGGTATTATAGGAAAAATATTTTGATTTTATTTTAAAAATT
>JBGVHY010000113.1:0-9582 GCA_045122755.1 Acutalibacteraceae bacterium
CGTAAAAGTCTGTCGCGTGTGTTGATTTTAACTTCATGTAAACTGCTCATAAATTATTCACCTTTCTGTTTTTGTATTTATTTTAAGCCAAAATTTCAAGTTTATACTTGTATAAAACTTCATTTATGGGTAAGAATTAGAATGAGGTGAAAATTATGCAATTAACACAAAAAGAAACTGATTTATTAAAGGATTTGAAAGGACAGGAGAAGCTTTGTGTAGATAAATACACAAAAGCGGCAGAACAGGCGAATGATGAGCAGTTAAAGCAGTTATTCAATAAGATTGCAGAGATTGAACAACAGCATTATGAAGCTGTATCCGCAATTATGAATAACAGCACGCCGCCTGCTTCTATTCCAACACCTGTTGACAATGGATTTGTTGCAACCTACGGTATGGACGAAAACGAGCAGAAAAAGAATGATTGCTATTTATGTACCGATATGCTTGCTATGGAAAAGCACGCATCTCATATGTATGATACTTCTGTGTTTGAGTTTAAAGAGCAAGCGGTTCGAAATCAGTTAAATAGTATCCAGAAACAAGAACAGGAACACGGTAAATTGATTTACGATTATATGTCAGTAAATTCAATGTATTTATAAAGGTAAACCCTCGCAAGATTTATATAATATAGAATATCCCGTGAAGAAAATTCTTCACGGGATATTTTTATAGATAGTTTATATATGCGAGTATGATTTCTATTTTACTGCATTTAATAATTCTTGCACTTTATCGGTTTTCTCCCAGATAAATTCATCGAGAGATCTGCCGAAGTGACCGTAGTTAGATGTTAACGAATAAATAGGTCTGCGTAAGTTTAAATCTCTGATAATTGCCGCAGGGCGAAGATCAAATACTTTTGTTACAGCATCTGCGATAACACTATCAGCATATTTACCGGTTCCGAATGTTTCAACTGAAATAGAAACAGGTTTTGCAACACCGATTGCGTAAGCAAGCTGAATTTCACATTTATCGGCAAGTCCTGCTGCAACGATGTTTTTAGCAACGTATCTTGCCATATAAGCGGCAGAACGGTCAACTTTAGTCGGGTCTTTACCCGAGAATGCACCGCCGCCGTGACGAGCATATCCGCCATAAGTGTCAACAATGATTTTACGACCTGTAAGACCTGTATCACCCTGAGGACCGCCGATTACAAATCGACCTGTTGGATTGATGAAGTATTTTGTATCATCGTCAACTAAATCAGCAGGGATTACTGCGTCAATAATATGCTTTTTAACATCTTTTCTAAGTGTTTCTGTGTCAATTTCCTCAGTATGCTGAGTAGAAACAACGATAGCGTCAATTCTGACAGGCTTATCATTTTCATCATATTCAACAGTTACCTGTGATTTTCCGTCAGGACGAAGATAGGTGAGTGTGCCGTTTTTGCGTACCTGAGTCAACTTTTCAGAAAGCTTGTGAGCATAATATGCAGCAATTGGCATATAGTCTTTAGTATCATTGCAAGCATAGCCGAACATAAGTCCTTGGTCGCCGGCACCGAACTGATTAAGCTCATCCTCTTCGCCGCCTTTAAGCTCGTAAGAGTTATCAACACCCATCGCGATATCAGGGGACTGTTTATCAAGTGCAACATTAACAGCGCAAGTGTTTCCGTTAAAACCTGCTTTTTCGCTGTCATAGCCGATTTTGCAAAGTGTTTCGCGAACAACTGTAGGAATATCAATTTGAGCGGTTGTTGTAATCTCGCCCATAACTGTAATGCTGCCTGTTGTAGCAAAAGTTTCGCAAGCAACTCGTGAATATGGATCTTGTTCGAGCATTGCGTCTAAAATTGCATCAGAAATACCATCACAAACTTTATCAGGATGTCCTTCTGTTACTGATTCTGAAGTAAATAATTTTCTCATTCTTTAGAATTCCTTTCTTATTTTGTACTAAGCGATAAAATCCTAATAAAAAAATCCGCAAGTGCATTACTTGCGGACTCGGTTTAATCTATATACCTCATCTCGCAGGAAATCTGCAGGACTTAGCACCTTAACCAAAGGTCAGGTTGCCGTGGTTTCACAGGGCCTATCCCTCCGCCACTCTTGATAAGGAGTTTATCAACTTTGTCTATTATATATCAGAGTTACTCTAATGTCAATACCAATAATGAAATTACTTTAATTTGGCGTATAATTCAAAGCTTCCGTTATAGCAGAAAATAAATAATAATACGCAGATTACTATTATAATTACAGAAACAACCGCAATTGTAATTGATTTTTTATTTAATGTGTGTGATTTATCATTTGTAAATCCAATACCTGCGCTTTTAAAAATTCTGCTTACAGGTTTATAGATAAGCAGGGTGACTGCCGAACCTAAAACTGCTTTAATTGCGTTAAAAGGTAAGAGAAGCGGAAGAATCATTTCAGCAATAACACTGGTCGGCATTCCGGTGTAAATCGTCGTTATAATAAGATTTAGAGGAATCATAATAGCAGTCATAGCAACCGATGCAACAGAAAGTGAAATTATTGCTCCTGGAAGTGTTCGTTTGTATTTATAAATGAGACCTGCAATGAAAACGTAAGTTGCACTTGATAAGAAGTTCATAATACAACCCCATATGCCTGTGTCACTGATGGTAATCATCTCGAGTACGCTTACAACAAGCGAGGTTACTATACCCGAAACCGGACCGAAAATAAGCGCACCAACGGCTAAAATGGTGTTTTTAAGGTCGAATGTCAGAAACGAAACTTTTATGCGAAATACAAACATACATATGTATGCTAAAGCGCATATAAGCCCCATAAAGACGATTTTTCGCGTGTTTGACTGTGTGTTTTTGTTCATAAGAAATTTCTCCTAATAAATTTATTTTCTTTGAAACAAAAAATAAGGCCCAGATGAAAGTATATCATCAGGGCGTAAAAATACTTCTTATTTTTCTTTTTCCATCCGGACTTTAACCGTCGGCTGCGGAATTGCACCGCATCAGCTCAGCATACGCCAAGGTCGAGGGCTTATGAAACAGGGAATATGCCTGCTCAATTACCTCCGGTGGAGAATTTCACTCCGCCCCAAAGATGTTACTATTATATTACGATATGAACATTTTGTCAATATAATTTAACCAATATTAAAAAAAGACTTGAAATAGTATTTGAAATCTGTTATAATCTGTTAGTATCTTAAATATAGGGGTATCGCCAAGCGGTAAGGCACTGGATTTTGATTCCAGCATTCGTAGGTTCAAATCCTGCTACCCCTGCCATACTAATCCGATTCACCAATAGGTGTGTCGGATTTATTTTTTTTACACAAAACTATTATAATGTGCAAATTTTGAGAATTTTCAGCAAATTATTCCAAAAAACACTTTATTTTTTGGAAATTATATGTTATAATATTTTTGTTGCATTTTTATAATATCTACAGAGTAGTTCCTTGCAATGAGTAATAAACACATAGCAGCTATTGTGTTTAAGTATTGACTTTTTTGTTAATATTATTTATAATTAAAAAAGTATGTATTTTTATATGGGGAAAGAATGCTTTTTTGTATCAATTATTCGGAGATGTGAAAATGTTAAAAAAGTCTAAGAGAAATGTTGAAGTACAATCTAATGATGGATATAAATACAGGTTTTCCGTTATTATTCCTGTATACAATGTTGAAGATTATCTTGAAGAAACCATTTTGACTGTTGTTGAGCAGACTATGGGATTTGAAGAGAATATTCAACTAATATTGATTAATGACGGTTCAAAAGACGGCAGTGATAAGGTTTGCAAGAAATTTAAAGCTCTTTATCCGAATAATGTCGTTTATGTTGAAAAGGAAAACGGCGGTGTTTCTTCTGCAAGAAATGAGGGCATTAAGTATATTGAAGGTAAATATACTAATTTTCTCGATTCTGATGATAAATGGGAAAAAAACGCTTTTATAAAAGTATATGAACACTTTGAAACTATTGCTGATGAAGTAGATGTTTTGTCTTGCCGTATCCAGAGATTTGATGCTAAAAATACTTTCCATGTGACTGATTTTAAATATCGAGACGGAAATCGTATTGTCGATTTAACTACTCCTGAGGATGAGTGTGCAGTTCAGTTGAGTGCATCAAATGTCTTTATTAAAAGTGATGTAGTTAAGAAAAATCAATTTACTTATGATGTAAAATACGGTGAAGATTCGCTTTTTATCAATAAAATTATACTCGAAAAAATGAAGTATGGCAT
Source organism: Acutalibacteraceae bacterium (assembly GCA_045122755.1). GTDB lineage: Bacteria > Bacillota > Clostridia > Oscillospirales > Acutalibacteraceae > RUG11462. The sequence continues at coordinate 4,216 of JBGVHY010000113.1, forward strand.
CATATCTAATGTAATTTATTTTTACAGAGTCAGACAAAGCACTACTTCAGCTGTTCAGACACAGACTTTTGATAAGTCATTCTATATCGATACAGTAAGAGAGTATCATATAGGTCTTGCTGAGTATTGCAAAGAGAAATATGGTGAAGTTTACTCGTATGTTCAGGCAGTAATTGCTTATGATATCGGTTGGAGATTGTTCAATGATTCATACAAACAGGTTTTAACTCCAGAAGAGCAGATACAGTATCTTGAAAGCCTCAAAAAAGCATATAGCAATATTGAGGACAGAATAATTATCAAGCATCCTGTGCATAAGTTGATTTACAGAAAAATGTCTGCTTTCAAGATTAAATATGGCATCGATGATCCATTTCAGTTTGTCAAATATGTTAAAACTGATGACCCTGAAACAACAGGTTTGTTCTTTAAAGATACAAAGTTATATAGAGTGTTTTCAAACTATATTCAACGTTTTGAAATAGTTAATGGTAAAATAATCATTGAAGGTCTTGTTGTAAAATGGTTGTTCGATGTTAAGCATTTAGATGTTTCTCTGAAATTCAAATACGGAAGTATGTGGTATACTCCTGAAATCAAGGATTATCCTTTAAGAGAAGTTCCTTCTGAAGATGGTCCTAAAATCCATCAGAAGATGTATAGGGTTGAAATTCCGGTCGGATTAAGAAAAGTAAACCAAAAAAGAATCAGAGCATATCTTTTCTTTGGCGAAGAGAAAAAGCTTATGACCTTGTTTTACGGTAAATTTTTATCAGGCACCAGATTCTTTGAAAAATCTTATATGTTTTTTGGTGATATCTGCGTAATTCCTGATTTGAAGCATCTTATGATTTCCCGTCCGACTGAAAGACTTAAAGAGCGTAAGAGATTGGAAACCGAAGCTTTGAAATGGCTTAAGGAAAACAATCACGAAGATATTGCGCGTATAAGAAAACAGTATTGGTTCTACAGAACGCTTTACTATAAGAGTAAGAAGAAAATCTGGCTCATTTCTGACAGACTTGATAATGCCGGTGATAACGGTGAGGTTTTCTTTAAATACGTTTGTTCACTTAAATTAAAAGATGTGAGACCGATTTTCTTGATTGGTAAAAACGCTCCTAAAAAGGTAATTAAACGTTTAAAATCTTACGGTGAAGTAATTTTTGCTGAGGATAAAAAGTTTCCTATTTACTTCTTGCTTGCTGATAAAATTATTTCATCAGGTGCAAGTGAATTCACAATCAATCCATTCGGCAAAATGAAATGCTATCTTCTCGATTTGATGAGATTTAAGTATTATTATTTGCAGCATGGTGTTGCTTGTGCTGATTTGTCCAGCTGGTTGAACCGTTTTAATAAAAAAATAGATATGTTCTTTACTTCTTCGGAAAAAGAGCGAAATTCTATTATAAACGGCAACTACTTGTATGATGAATCTCAGGTTAAGTTGACAGGTATGTCAAGATTTGACGATCTAAAAAACAATCCGCAGAAGCAGATTTTAATTCTTCCAACCTGGCGCAGGTCAATCAGAGCAAGCTACGATGTAAACACAAGAAGCGTTTACTATGACGGATTTAAAAACACCGATTATTTTAAATTCTACAATAGTCTGATTAATAACGAAAGATTGCTTAAAGTAATGCGTGAAAAGGGCTATAAAGGTCTTTTCTGCCTACATCCTATCCATATGAAGCAGTGGGTTGATTTTGAAGGCAACGATGTATTTAACATTAATGAAGGATTTATCAATTATAATGATGAGTTTGAACGTTCTTCCTTGATGGTAACTGACTATTCAAGCGTACTCTTTGATTTTACTTATCTCAGAAAACCGGTTGTTTACTCTCAGTTTGATAAAGAAGCTTTCTTTGAAAATCAAATTTATGATGAAGGTTATTTCAGCTATGAGAAAGACGGTTTTGGTCCTGTTTGCTATGACCTTGATAAAACCGTTGATGAGATAATCAAATTGATTGAAAATGATTGTCAGCTTGAACAGAAATATCGTGATAGAATTGATAGTTTCTATGCATTTAACGATAACAAAAACTGTGAAAGAATTTATAATGCAATTATTGAATCGGATAAATAACAAAAAGCCTCAAAGTCGAAAGACTTTGAGGCTTTTAAAATGTTCAATTTTATGCAAATATCATATAAATGAAAAGTATTACTGCCAGCACAATTCTGTAGTAGCCGAATGCCTTGAAATCGTGTTTTTTAATGTATCCCATAAGAAATTTGATTGCAATTACAGAAACGATAAAGGAAACAAGAATTCCTGTTATCAGGCAGATAATAACCTGAGGAGTAAAAGTAATAGCGCCGATAAGTTTAACTGCTTTTAAGAGCGAAGCACCAAACATAACGGGAATTGCAAGGAAGAATGAGAACTCAGCGGCAACTTCTCTTGAACATCCTATAAGAATTGCGCCCAAGATTGTAGCGCCGGAGGGGGAAGTGCCCGGAATCATTGAAAGCACCTGAAATGCACCGATTACAACTGCAGTTTTAAAAGTAAGATTTGAAAGGGAAGTGGTTTTTGACTTAATGCTTCCATTTTTGCGCATATTTTCAACAATAATAAATCCGATACCGTAAACAAGCAAAGTGATTGCAACTGTTGTAAAATTATAAAGGTTTGCATCCAGCCAGTCATCAAGTAAAAGCCCTAAAATCGCTGCAGGTAAGCAAGCGATTAAAATTTTAATCCAAAGGATTATTTTATCAATATAAACATAGTTATTGCAGAATTTCTGAACAAAACCGAAAAATCCATTATCAACAGGATTTTTCCAGCTGATTTTACTGCTGTTTTTTGTGTGGAATGGCCAGATTTTTTTCCAATATAGTATTACAACTGCCATAATAGCGCCAAGCTGGATTATAACTCGGAAAAACTCCATAAACTCATCGCTTAAATTAAATTTGAAAAATTCTTCGAATAGAATCAAATGCCCAGTACTGCTGATAGGCAGCCATTCGGTGATACCTTCAATTATTCCGTAAAAAATCGATTTAATAAATTCTAACATATCTTCTCCTTTACAATTGCCAATCGATTGGTGTCTGGTTTGTTTTTATCAAAAAATCATTTGTTCTAGAGAAAGGCTTGCTTCCGAAAAATCCATTATATGCTGATAATGGACTCGGGTGAGCTGATTCAATGATTAAATGATTTGGATTTGTGATAAGCTTTTTCTTAGAACGGGCATTAGCACCCCATAGAATAAATACGACGGGCTTTTCACGTTCGTTTAAAATCCCAATGACCTTATCAGTTAACTGTTCCCAACCCATTCCTTTGTGAGAATTTGGCTGACTTTCACGAACTGTAAGAACTGTATTAAGCAGCATAACTCCTTGCTTAGCCCATTTTGTTAAATCTCCGCTGTCAAAAGGTTGGTCGATTCCAAGATCAGTCTTTTGTTCTTTATAAATATTTATGAGTGACGGCGGTGGTTTAATACCTTGCTTTACAGAAAAGCAAAGACCGTGTGCTTGACCTGCGCCGTGATAAGGGTCCTGGCCCAAAATAACCGCTCTTACATCGTTGTAATCTGTATACTTAAATGCGTTGAAAATGTCATCCATTGGAGGATAAATTGTTCTAGAAAAGTATTCGTTTTTAAGAAATTGACGTAAGTTCTGATAATATTCAGAACTGAATTCGTCTTTCAAAATCAAATCCCAACTGTTATTCAAACAAACCATTTTATCAGTCCTTTTTATTGTAAATAAAGTTTACTACTTCCTGTTCCTCGCCATTTTTGTAATAAACTCTCGGAACTCGCTTGCCGACAAGGCAGACAGTTTCATAATTAATTGTACCGCAAAGTGCTGAATACTCGTCGGTTGATATTCCGTAACCGCCAAAAAGCAGGACCTCGTCACCGACATTTACATTCTCAATACCTGAAATATCAACAATCATCTGGTCCATACAGACTCTGCCTAAAATGTTCGCTTTTTTGCCATTTATAACAACATATCCCTTGTTTGAAAGACTTCTTGAATATCCGTCGGCATAGCCTACAGGGATAGTTGCAACTCGCAGCTTTTTATCGGCTGTGAAAGTTCTTCCGTAAGAAACGCAGTCGTCTTTTTTAATATCTTTAATCAATGAAATAACTGATTTTAAAGTAAATACAGGCTTTAAATCAAACTTTTCAAAGTGTGATGACGGGTTTAAGCCGTACATAATAATACCAGGTCGCACCATATCGAGGTGATACTGCGGATATTCGAGCGTTGCCGCAGAATTTGAACAATGACGTAAATCAAAATTAATGCCTTTTTTTCCGAGCTTTTCAATGCAATCAGCAAATAATTCATACTGCCGCTTTGTGTGCTCGCCGTTTTCGTCATTATCAAAGTCAGCAGTAGCAAAATGAGTAAAAATACCTTCACTTAAAAGAAAATCATTATGTAGCGAATCAAAAATTTCATTAATTGCGGTATCATCGTCTTTATCGTGGTGATAAAAGCCTATTCTGCCCATGCCCGTATCGATCTTTACATGAACTTTTATTGTGACATTATCCGTTTTTGCTTGTGTAGCTAGACTTTTTGCATAATCTTTATCAAGCAACGCCTGAGAAATATTATTTTCGCTCAAAGTTTTTGCAAGATGCGGCGGAGTATAGCCTAAAATCAAAATCGGCTTATGGATACCGAAATGACGTAGTTGTAAGGCCTCTTCAATATTTGAAACCGCAAACCAATCAGCACCTAAATCCTGCAATTCTCTAGCAATAACTTTAGCTCCGTGACCGTAAGCATCAGCTTTAACTACTGCCATAAACTTAGCATCAGGTGAAAGTTTTGATTTAATAAGCTCATAATTGTGTTTTATATTATCAAGATCAATATCTGCCCAGGTTCGGGACAAGAATAACGACATTTTTAAAAACCTTCTTTATAAAATTATCAAAAATATTATATATCAAAATATGCATTTAGTCAATGAATATGAAGCAATTGTCTGCATATAATAATATATACTAAATATAAGGAGATGAGAATATGGACGACAAAAACTCACATAATCAGACAAAAGATGAATTTATTGGAGATAATGAGGATTTTATCTTTTTAGAAGCTGATAATAAACCTCATTCGGAACGATGATTTACAAAACACCTTTAAAATATAGTCCTCTCGTATAAGGCTCGCTAAATTCACCGACTGTTTGATACAAAGATATTATTTCTTCTACTTCGCTTGACTTTTCATCAGTAAAAGATAGCAAAATAAAATCAAGACCATTAAAAATTTTCTGTTTGTCTGCCATATAGATAGGTCGGTTGTTGATAAACTTTGTAACTCCGTCTTCGCAATAAATTTTAAAATCAATATTTT